>NZ_JBEXPT010000134.1:0-17468 GCF_040612195.1 Streptomyces sp. NPDC006450
CCGAGCTCTACACCCCCCCGCTGACACTCCTCCCCTCCCCGCCGCTCGTCCGATCTCGCACGCCGCGACCCGGTCACCACCGGCCTCCGGCCCGCCCGGCGCCCGACATGGCAGTGCGCCCCGCCGGATCAGCCGATCCGGCGGGGCGCACTGGTTTGCGTACGACTCGGGCGGTCACACGAAGGCGAGGTTGACCACCCAGAAGCTGAGCGCCGCGACCAGCGCCGCGGCCGGCATGGTGATGAACCAGCCCAGGATGATGTTCTTGGCGACGCCCCAGCGGACCGCGTTCACCCGCTTGGTAGCGCCCACGCCCATGATCGCGGAGGTGATCACGTGGGTGGTGGAGATCGGCGCGTGGAAGAGGAACGCCGAGCCGAACATGATCGAGGCACCGGTGGTCTCCGCCGCGAAGCCCTGCGGCGGGTCCAGCTCGATGATCTTGCGGCCGAGGGTGCGCATGATGCGCCAGCCACCCGCGTACGTACCCAGCGAGAGCATCACCGCACACGCGATCTTGACCCAGACCGGAATCGCGTCGCCCGCGCTCTGCACGTCGGCGATGACCAGGGCCATCATCACGATGCCCATGGTCTTCTGCGCGTCCTGCAGACCGTGGCCGAGCGCCATGCCGGCCGCCGAGACCGTCTGCGCGATGCGGAAGCCGCGCTTGGCCTTGTGCGGGTTGGAGCGGCGGAACATCCACATGATGGCGACCATCACCAGGTAGCCGACGACGAGGCCAACGACCGGCGAGATGAACATCGGGATGACGACCTTGTCGACCACACCCGACCAGAGCACCTCGGTGCCGCCCGCCAGCGCCGCGCCCACCATGCCGCCGAACAGGGCGTGCGAGGAGGACGAGGGCAGGCCGAAGTACCAGGTGATCAGGTTCCACACGATCGCGCCGACGAGCGCCGCGAAGAGGATCCACATGCCCCGGTTGCCCTGGGGCGTCTCGATCAGGCCCTCGCTCACCGTCTTGGCGACCCCGCTGCCGAGGAAGGCACCGGCGAGGTTCATGACCGCGGCCATCGCGAGCGCGGCGCGCGGGGTCAGCGCACGGGTCGAGACCGAGGTCGCGATCGCGTTCGCGGAGTCGTGAAAACCGTTCGTATACGTAAAGCCGAGCGCGACACCGATGGTCACGATCAGAGCGAAGGTGTCCACGAGGTTCAGGACTCCTTGACCGCGATGGTCTCCACCGTGTTCGCGACATGCTCGAACGCGTCGGCCGCCTCTTCGAGCACGTCGACGATCTGCTTGAGCTTCAGCACCTCGATGGCGTCGTACTTGCCGTTGAAGAGCTGGGCGAGCAGCTTGCGGTGGATCTGGTCGGCCTGGTTCTCCAGGCGGTTGACCTCGATCCAGTACTCGGTCAGGTTCTCCATCGTGCGCAGGTGGGGCATGGCCTCGGCGGTCAGCTCGGCCGCGCGCGCCAGCACCTCGATCTGCTGCTCGACGCCCTTGGGGAGTTCCTCCACGTTGTAGAGGACGACCAGGTCGACCGCCTCTTCCATGAAGTCCATGATGTCGTCGAGGCAGGACGCCAGGTTGTAGATGTCCTCGCGGTCGAACGGCGTAATGAAGGAGGAGTTGAGCTGGTGGAAGATCGCGTGGGTGGCGTCGTCTCCCGCGTGCTCCGCTGCCCGCATCCGCTCCGCGATCTCGGCTCGGGCGGAGGAGTCCGCTCCGAGCAGTTCCATGAGGAGCTTGGAGCCCGTGACGATGTTGTCCGCGGATGCGGCGAACATGTCGTAGAAGCTCGTCTCCCTGGGGGTCAGACGAAATCGCACGTGAGGTCCTCGGGGTGCATTGGATTCGGTCAGGCTGATGCTAGGCGCATCCCCCGGCCACGGCTAACCGGCCGTTCCCCAGTGTCCTCCATCGGGCAGAGTGAGGACGACGGGCCCCTGTCCCTGCGGCCGGGGGCCGGTACCCTATACCCATGAGGGGTATAGGTCCCCCATTCCGGACCACGGGAGGACGCATGACTGCCATCCAGGCGGAGGGCTCCGGAGCCACCACGGACACGGCCTCCGGCGCCGGCGCGGTGCACGGCTACCACCACCAGAAGGACGAGCACCTCAAGCGGCTGCGCCGGATCGAGGGCCAGATCCGGGGGCTCCAGCGCCTCGTCGACGAGGACGTCTACTGCATCGACATACTCACCCAGGTCTCGGCGAGCACGAAGGCGCTCCAGTCCTTCGCGCTCCAGCTACTGGAGGAGCACCTGCGGCACTGCGTCGCCGACGCCGCCGTCAAGGGCGGGGGAGAGATCGACGCCAAGGTCGAGGAAGCGACGAAGGCGATCGCCCGGCTCCTGCGCACCTGACCCGCGGACGGGGGTCAGCCGGACCACACGCCCATCAGCACCTCGTCGATCCGGTCCTGGCTGAGCCTCTCCTCGGCCACGGCCGACGCCGCGATGATCAGCTCCCCGCACAGTTCGATCTCGGCGAGCGCCACGAGGTCCTGCACCGTCGAACCGCCTGCGGGAGTCACGCGTGTCACCTCAATCTGCCGTCGTCCGGTCGCCGGCGCTCGGCTTCTCAGCGTAGGGAGCGCGCGGCGCGGCGCACATGACACGGATGGACCATTTCCGGCCCCCCACACCGGGCCGGTGGCGGGCCATGACCCGATCGCGCCGCTCCGGGAGGGCTCCGGCCGGCTAATCGGCGATCTTCCCGGCGTAAATGTCCCCTTCGGCCGGCAGAACGACGGTGACCGGGGTCCCGAAGCCGTAGAGCAGCGTGGTGGACGACACATCGATCACGCCATCATTGACGTACGTGAAGCGGTGGCGGACCTTCCGCAGCAGGCCCTTGGCGTCGAGGTAGGCGTCGAAGGGCACCCCGCCCTTGCTGAACCCTTTCGCCGCCGCCTCCAGGGATCCCTTCACCGCCGGCGAGGCCAGCGCCGCGGCCCGCGCGATGTCCGTCGTACCCCGGTAGTGCCGCACCTTGGTCCCGGCCACCTCGGTCTCACCCACGTACGTCACCTCCTGCGCCCCGCGCAGCAGCTCCGCGGCGGCCGTCGGGTCGGTGGCCCCGCCGGTGACGAGGTTCCCGTCCGCGAGGGCCGTCGTGTCGACGCGGACCCACTTGTCCTCGGGGACGCCCGCGCCCCGGTTCTTCATGTAGAGCGCGCCGGGTACGAGCAGCTCGGTGATGGGCCGGTGTTCGGCCTTGCCCTTGGCGTCGTCGGGGAGCATGACCAGCAGCTGCCCCATACGGTTCTTGAAGTCGACCCCGCCCTCGCCCCGGATCGTGACCCTGGTGCCGCCCGTCGCCATCTCCATGGCCGTACGGGTCTGCGCGCTCCCGGTCGCCAGGAGCGCGTCGGCGGCTCCGCGGACCACCGCCGCCGGGTCGTCGGCAGGCCGGGCGTCGTCGCCCGCGACGGCGTCGCCGCCGCACCCGCTCAACGCCGCCGCCGTCAGGGACAGGCCGACCGCGACCGCAGCCCGACCCGCGCCTCCCCGCCTCCACCTGTGCTGGTGCACCACCATCGCCTGCCAACCCCCAACGCGTGACCGCTGTTTGCCCGAGGCCCCCACCCGCTCCGCTTAACGAGGTCCCGGGCCTCCCGTCACGGCCGCGGCCTCCTCGCCCCGGACCGGTGCCCCAAGCGCCCGGGCCCGGTACCTTGGTGGAGTGGAACCGCACACCGAAGCGACTCTCGTCCCTCCGATTGCCGTAGTCCCGCTGCCCCGCGACCCCTCGGGCACGGCGCCGACACCGCCCGCCGGTCACACCACGAGCACCTCGGACCGCGGCTCGTTCAGCTCGGCCGTCTGTACGTGCGGCTGGCGCGGCCCGGCCCGCCGCTCGCGCGACCTGGCCCGCAAGGACGCCGCCGGTCACACCTCGCCCTAGGGCCTGTCGTCAAACTCCCGCCCGCCGCGGGCCCGGCGCCTCTGCCCGCCCCGGCCGCGCCCCCTGTCCGCCACCGACCCGCCTCGCCGCTGCCGCTGACCATCGCCCCGGCACCCGGCCCCGCCCCCGGTTCGCCCGATCGGACGGCCCGGCTGGCCGACGCGCCCGGGAGCGGTTGCCCTTGACTCATGCCCGGACCCGCCCCCCGAGTCGCCGCCCTCCTCTGGGCCCTGCTGATCGCGTTCGCCCCCGCCACCCCGGCCCGGGCCAGCCCCGTGGGCACGGCCGACGGGCCCGGCGACGTCGCCCTGGCCATCGGGGCCACCACCACCGCGGCCGCCGCGACCGGCCTGTGGCTGCGCTCCCGGTACCGGCGCTCGGACGCGGACGCGGACGCGGACGGCACGGACCACGGCGGCGATCCGTGACCCCGCCCCCGCGCTCCCGTCCGGCGGCGGTCCGCCTCTGCTTCGGGGCCGCGGCGCTGTGCCTCCTGGCGGCCGTGGTGCTGAGCGTCTGGGACTCGTACCTCGCCGGCTGACGTTCGGGCACCGCCCGGGGCAGCGCGTCAGGCGGCGAGGTCGCTCTCGTGCCCGCGCCCCGCCGGCGGCGTCGCCGCGAGGTCCACCGGCCGGGCCACCACCCGGTCGCGCGAGCGGACCAGTACGCCGAGCCGCGGGGACCGGGCCACCGCCCGCACCGCCGGGGTCAGCAGAGCCATCGCGAGCGGCGCGAGCAGCAGCACCACCGCGGTGCCCAGGGCGAGCCCGCCGATGACGTCGGTCGGATAGTGCAGGCCCATGTAGACCCGCGTGAACCCCTCCAGCAGGGCCAGCCCGATCCCGAGGGAGCCGAGCCCCCGGTGGGCGACGAACAGACCCACGCCGAGGGCCATCGCGAGCGTCGTGTGGTCGCTGACGAACGAAAAGGCGCCGGGGTCGATCCCTGCGCCGGGATCGAGCACCTCGACCCCACCGTGCTGCGCGGCGGGCCGCGGCCGGCCCACGAACTCCCGCAGCGGGACGTTGAGGAGCAGCGCGGCCCCGGCGGCGAGCGGGGCCCACACGAGCGCGGCGAAGGACTCGACGGCGGCGGGCTCGTCCTGCCGGCGCGCTCCGCGCCAGCACCACAGCACCAGGAGCACGAGGGTCAGCAGGATCCCGTACTCGCCGAGCACCGCGACCGTCCGGTCCAGCCAGCCGGGGGCCTGCCGCGCCAGTCCGTTGATCTCGTACAGCAGGCTTACATCCACGTTCGGCCCACCTGTTGTGAGTCCAGCCATGGTGATGCGGCCCCTTGCCCTTGCCTTGGTACCGTACGGCCGCACGCCGATGTGCGGCCCTTCGCCCCCCGGTGATCAATCCGGCGCTTCCGCTCGTCCTGCCCCCAGTGACCATGGAACGCCCGTTCTGGCGGCTACGTTCCACTCTCCACCGAATGATCACCCCAACGTTATCGAAGAGTGACTCATCGTCGCAGCTCAGGGCCTTCGCTTCACGCTGTGTCGCCGACGCCCTCGCGGCGGGGCAGCGCCTCCGCGCCGTCCTTCGTCACGCGCGTCGCGCCGAAGTAGTCGGGTGTGTCGATCTTGTCGAAGCGGATCACGGCTCCGGTGAACGGAGCGTTGATCATGTATCCGCCGCCCACGTAGAGCCCGACGTGCCGGATCTCCCGGGAGTTCGTCAGATCGTCGGAGAAGAACACCAGGTCCCCCGGCAGCAGTTCCCCGCGCGAGGGATGCGGACCGGCGTTGTACTGGTCGTTGGCCACGCGCGGCAGATCGATCCCCACCGACTCGTACGCGGCCTTGGTCAGTCCCGAGCAGTCGAACCGCCCGCCCTGCTCGGGCGTCCCGTTCCCGCCCCACAGGTACGGGGTCCCCAACTGCTTCTGCGCGAAGTAGATGGCCCCCGCGGCCTGCTGAGAGGGCGCCACCCGCCCGATGGGGGCCTCGAAGCTCTTGGCGAGGTTCGTGATGGTCTTCACGTACCCCTCGGTCTCCCGGTACGGCGGCACGCCCCCGTACTGCTTCACCGCGCCGGGGCCCGCGTTGTAGGCGGCCAGCATGTTCTTCACCGGGTCCCCGGGCACCTTGGACACGTAGCGCGCCAGCTCGCAGTCGTACGAAGCGGCCGACGGGATCGCGTCGTTCGGATCCCAGATGTCACGGTCCCCGTCGCCGTCCCCGTCGATGCCGTGCGTCGCCCACGTCCCCGGGATGAACTGCGCGATGCCCCGTGCATCGGCCGGACTCACCGCGCCCGGGTTCCAGCCGCTCTCCGAGTAGAGCTGGGCCGCCAGCAGCGCCGGGGAGAGCGTCGGGCAGAGGTTGCCCCACTTCTGCACGAGGGACTGGTACTTCCCCGGGACGGCCCCCTTCGCGAGGCCGCCGGCCCGCCCGCCCACTCCGGTCGCGATGCCCGCGGCCGCCGAGTACGTACCGACCACGAGCAGGGCGAGAAAGCACAGGCATGCCCCGAAGCTGATTCCACCGACCACCCAGAGTCTGCGCACCCGCCAACCTTCCCCCATCGAACGGCTTTTCCCGGCGCTCCCGCCACCCCGTGTCGAATCATCCCGCCGGGAGACCGGCACAGGAACCGCCGCACCGGGGGCACTGGGAGCACACATCCCGGCAGACGGGTGAACTCATAGGACGATACGACCTATTGGGGAGCCTTGCCCCTCCCCGGCTCCTCCCCCCTCGGAGCCACGAACAGGCTCTGCGCGCTCCGCCCGATCGGCCCCTTCTCGTCGTGCAGCCGTGCGTCCGCCAGCCCGATGCCCGCCGCGTCCACGCTCGTACGGGCCTCCACGCACACCCATTCACCGGCCGGATGGCGGTGCAGGTGCACCGTGAGGTCGCCGTTGACGAACAGGTACCGCCCGAAGTCCACGACCGAGCTGATGCCGTTGCCCGAGTCCGCCGCGACCAGGACCCGGTCCAGCGGCCGGGGCTCCTCCCCGGCCACGAGCGGTACCCGCATCCGCATCCAGCAGGTTCCGGGGCCGAGTTCGACGAACGCGCCCTTCGTGAAACGGGTCTCCATCGCGGAGTGGTAGCCCTTCTCCCACGGCACCGGGAAGAACGGCGTCGGCCCCACCTCCCCGGGCGGCGGCAGTTCCGGGCCGGGCACGACCGCCGGTACGGAGTCTCCCGCCACCCGGATGCGCAGGGCGCGCGCCAGCATCACCGGCGCACCCCCGGCGGGCGCGAGCGCGGCCTCGACCACCTCGGTGCCCCGGCCGGCCCGCAGCACACCGGTGGTCAGCTCCAAGGCCCCGATCGGCACCGGCCGCAGGATCTCGTACGTGATCCGGGCGATCCGCATGTCGTCCCGCGCGCCCGTCCGTTCCTCGATCGCCCGCCCGAGCAGCGCGGCCGGCGGCCCGGCGTGCTGCGAGCGCGGATCCCACGGGCCGCGCGTATAACCGGTCGCCAGGAACCGCCCCGCGTCGATCCGCTCGTAGAACCCCTCCGCACCACTGCCCTCACGGACATCGCTGACACCGGTCTCGACACCACTCTCGGCACCCATGGCCGCCACGCTACCGACTGGTATTCCACGGCCACCAGCCCCACCCGCCCCCAAAGCCCTCAAGCTCAGCGGGCGAAGCCCAGCCCCACCCCGAGCCCCACCAGCACCGACCCGATGGCCCGGTTCAGTGCCTTCTGCGCCTTCAGCATCCGGTCCCGCAGGCGGGAGTTGGAGAAGAACAGCGCGACCGCGCCGAACCACCCCAGGTGCGCCGCCGACATGAACAGCCCGTACCCGGCCTGCTGCCACACCGGGGTCCCCGGCCCGACCACCTGCGTGAAGGTGGACACGACGAACAGCGTGGTCTTCGGGTTGAGCACGTTGGTCAGGAACCCGCTCCTCAGCGCCCCGAACGGCGTCAGCCCGCCCTTCTCCTCCAGGTCCACGGCCACCTCGGTGCGCGCCCGGAAGGTCCGTATCCCGATCCACACCAGGTACGCGGCGCCCGCGAGCTTGATCACCGTGAACAGTTCGGCGGAGGAGGCGATCAGCAGACCGACCCCGAGCATCGTGTAGGAGACGTGCACCAGCACCCCGGCCGCGACCCCGGCGGCCGCGAACAGCCCGGTGGGCCGCCCGTAGAGATAGCTGTTGCGGACGACCATGGCGAAATCCGCGCCGGGACTGATGACGGCGAGGAAGGTGATGACGGCTACTGCGATCACTTCGGTCATACGGCGATGCTCCCCGGACCCGCCCACGGCGATCAAGGGCTTTCCGCGTCGCGGGCACCCGACGAGCTCCCAAGTCCCCCACGGAGCGACAATGAGGACGTGCCCAAGCCTCCTTCCGCCGGCCCCGCCCGCCCCGCCGCCCCCGCCCCGCTCCCCCTCCTGCAAGCGGACTGCAGCCGATGCTTCGCGCTCTGCTGCGTGGCCCTGCCCTTCTCCAAGTCCACCGACTTCGCCGTGAACAAGCCGGCCGGCACCCCCTGCAAGAACCTCCGGCAGGACTTCCGCTGCGGCATCCACACAGGACTGCGCGACCAGGGCTTCCCGGGCTGCACCGTCTTCGACTGCTTCGGCGCCGGCCAGCAGGTCTCCCAGGTCACCTTCGGCGGCCGCGACTGGCACTCCCACCCAGCCACCGCCGGCCCGATGTTCACGGTCTTCCCGGTGATGCGGAGCCTGCACGAGCTGCTCTTCTACCTCAACGAGGCCCTCACCCTCCCCGCCGCCCGCCCGCTCCACGCGCAGCTGCGCGCCGCCCTGGCCGACACCACCCGGTGGACCGCGGCGACCCCGGAGGCCCTCGCGGAGTTCGACATCAGCCCACTGCGCCAGGAGGTGAACACCCTGCTCCTCAAGACCAGCGAGCTCGTACGGGCCAAGGTGGCGGGCCGCAAGAAGAACCACCGCGGCGCCGACCTGATGGGCGCCCGCCTCTCCGGCGCGGACCTGCGCGGCGCCAACCTCCGCGGCGCCTATCTGATCGCAGCCGACCTCAGCGGCGCCGACCTGCGCACGGCCGACCTGATCGGCGCGGACTTCCGCGACACCGACCTGCGCGACGCCGACCTCCGCGACACCCTCTTCCTCACGCAGCCCCAGCTGAACGCGGCCCGGGGCAACCCCGCGACCCGCATCCCGCCCACCCTCACCCGCCCCGCGCACTGGCTCCCGTAGGAACATCGCCCGCGACCGCGCAGGGACCGGCTCAGCACCTCACCCCACGCGCCGCCCGGCGACCGACCAGGCGTCCGACGGCGCACACCGGACACGTGTGCGCCCCCAGCGCATCCATCGGATTCTCCACTCCGGCGAGACCCGCTCCGCACGTTCGCCTCGCACCTCTTCGTCCCGTGGCCCGGTCCCCCGCCGGTGCCGTACCCGGCTCGTGCCCCGGGCACGGCACGGCGGGGAAGCCGGCCGCCATGGCCTGGCGACGGCACGCCGGCCTGGCCGAACACGGGGAGCATCACCCGCAACCCGCCACCCGGCCCGCCCGACTGACGGAATGTCGGAAAACATCATCGGTATGGTCGAACGAACCGCCTCCCGTTGCGCCAAACGGCGCCCCCACGACAGCCACCCGGCCCACCGGGACGGCAATCATTGCCCGCGGTCACCCCTCGTGATACACAGAGTGACCATACGTTCTTTCCCCCACACGCCGCCCGACCCCAGGTCAGGACGCACGAACGGCACCCGGGGCGACAGATCGGGTAAAGAGAGCAGTCAAGTCGACATCCGACGGCGATTTCATCAGGGAAGATAGAGCGTGACCCCTGCCGTCCGGGCACGGGCTACCGGAACTACCCATACAGGGGCGGTGAGTTACATGATCCTGGCAGCCGAAAAGGGCGACATCACCACCATCATCGGCGGAATCGCCCCGAACTGGGGGCCGTTCGGCAGTCTCGGCAACGAAGCGAAGATCATGATCGAAGTGGTCATGGCCGTAGCGATCCTGCTCTGCCTGGGCATCGCCATCTGGGGCGCGGCCAAGCAGCGCATCGGCGCGACCGCACTGCGCGACACCTTCAGCGCGGAACAGGGCAAGGGCCTCATCGTGGCCGGCCTGACGGGCGTCTTCATCATCGGCTCACTGGGCACCCTCTTCACGATCGTCTACGGAATGGCCGTCTAGCCCGAGCTCTGATGAGGACTCACCACGCCGCGCCTGCGCGGATACCAGCGCTACCGTCGTACGACGCGGAGGGGGCGAACACCGAATGAGCACCGACGATCAATACGGTGGCGGCGAGGTCGGCGGCACCGGCCAGACCCGTACCCGCTTCCCGGAGCCCTCGGACCCGTACGCCCCGCCGCGCCGCACCTCCCGGGGCCTGGTCACCGTCGTCGGCGTGGTCGTCCTCCTCGTCGCAGCCATCGCCTTCGCCAACCAGACCCGCACCCCCGAGGACCCCCCGACCGCGGACAAGGCCCCCGCCTCCACGACCAACCCGACGGCAGCCACGGGCGTCCCCCCGGTGGACGGCAAGTCCGCGGGCATCCCCAAGGGCTTCGCCCAGACCGAACAGGGCGCCCAGTCCGCGGCGGCGAACTACGCGGTCGCGCTCGGCTCCGACGGGATGTTCAGAAAGAACACGCGGCACGCGCTCGTCGAAGGCATCTACACCCCTGACGCCGCGTCCAAGATGAGAGGCCCCCAGGACGAGGCGTACTCCGCTCCGTTCCTCGCGAAGCTCGGACTCGACGCGAACGGCAACCCTCCCCAGAACAGCACCTTCGTCACCCGCGCCGTCCCCGTCGGCACCCGAGTCGACGCCTACGCGCCCACGAACGCGACGGTCTCCGTCTGGTACACCGGCCTCATCGGCATGTCCGGACCGAAGTCCACCGACCCGGTGCGCACCACGTGGAAGACCTGGACCTTCCTCATGGTCTGGTCGAGCGGGGACTGGAAGGTCGTCTCCGACTCCCAGCAGGACGGTCCGGCGCCCGTTCCGGGGGACGCGGTCGCGTCACCTTCCGAGGACATCAGCAAGGCCGTCAAGGAGTTCGGAGGCTTCACCTATGCCCGCTAGCCTCAGGCTCCGGGTCGGCGTGATCGCCTCCGCCCAACTGGCCGTCGCAGGCCTGGCGACCCGCGCCCATGCCGCCCCGAGCCCCACGCCGACCCCGTCCAGGCTGCCCGGCGACGACCCGTGCGACCTGCTGATCGGCCCCGCGAAGCAGTACTGCAACCGCGAGGGCACCGCCCCCAACGGCCCCGGCGCAGGCCTCGCTCCCAGCGACCCCACCGACGCCCTCAACCCCCTCTCCTCCCTCGCGAAGGGCTGCGCCGACGCCGCCGCCTGGATCGTCGGCGAACTCAGCAAAGCGGTCAACGGCACCGCCAACGTCGACTTCACCAACGGCACCTTCCTCAAGCAGTACGCCATCGTCTTCGCCGCCTCCACCATCCTCACGCTCGTCCTCTGGCTCTTCGCCGTCGCCAAGCGGGCCATCCGCGGCGTCCCCTTCACCACCGCCATGTCCGAAGCCATCGGCTTCCTCTGGCTCACCGTCCTCGCCTCCGCCTTCACCCCCCTCATCCTCTACACCGTCGTCTCCGCCACCGACGGCGTCACCGAGGTCATCGCCTCCGCCACGGGCGGCCAGACCGACGTCTTCTTCGGCTCCTTCGCCGAGGCCCTCAAAAAGGGCGACGACATCGGCGGCGGCCCGATCATGCTGATCGTCGTCGCCCTCGTCACCGTCCTCGCCGCCGGCATCCTCTGCCTCGAGCTCGTGATCCGCGCCGCGCTCCTCTACGTCGGCGCCCTGCTCGGCACCGTCGTCTACGCCGGCCTCGTCGACCGCAACCTCTGGGGCCACGTCCGCCGCTGGGCGGGCATCATGATCGCCGTCATCCTCGTGAAGCCGGTCATCGTCATCGTCCTCGGCCTCGCCGGAGCCCTGGCGGGCGACAAGGGCCCGAACGCCTTCTCCGCGGTCGTCTCCGGCCTGGCCATCATCCTCCTGGCGATCTTCGCCTCCGCGATGATCTACCGCTTCGTCCCCGGCTTCGGCGACGAGATCGCCTCCGCCCGCACCAACCGCAGCAAGGCCACCGACGGCGCCCAGGCGGCCGCCGTCATCAGCTCCCCGGCCTCCCTCGTCTCCCAGGGCATCAAGACCCACAGCAGCCGCGGCGGGGGCGGCGGGAACAGCGGCGGCGGCGCCCACCGCGCCGGCGGCGGCAACCAGATCTCCGGAGGCATGGCCGCACACAGCAGCCGCGGCTCCGGCGGAGGAAGCGGCGGGGCCGGCCCCGCCGCCGCACCCCCGCCCCGTACGGGCTCCAGCACGAGGAACACAGGAGGTGACGGGCGGTGACGACCCAGTCCCACCAGCTCCACCCGGTCACGCCCCGGCGCACGTATCTCATCGGCCGGGCCCGGCCGAACGCGATCGTCGGCAAGAACCGCGAAACCGGCGAGATCGCCCTGATCATCGTCGGCGCGTTCCTCGGCATGATGAGCGGACTGCTCGTCCCCTCCCTCACCCTGCGCATCGTCTCCCTCGCCGGCTTCCCGATGCTCGCCCTCGCCGCCGTCTACGTCCCCTACCGCGGCCGCACCTTCTACCGCTGGTTCGAGATCAACCGCAGCTACAAGCGCACCCTGCGCCGCGGCACGACGTTCCGCTCCGGCGCCATGGAAGCCGGCATCCGCGCCGGCGACGGCCGCGAGGTCGAGGTCGGCCCGCCCCCCGGCATCGGCCGCATCAACTGGCTCGCGGCCCCCTTCGGCCCCGACGAGATCGCCGTCCTGCTCCACGCGGACCGCAGAACCGTCACCGCCGCCATCGAGATCGAGGGCCCCGGCGTGGGCCTGCGCGACAGCGAGGACCAAGAGGCCCTCGTGGACCGCTTCGGCACCCTCCTCAAGCACGTGGCCAACGGCGACGGCTTCGTCACCCGCCTCCAGATGCTCGTACGCACCCTGCCCGCCGACCCGGAGGCCCACGACAAGGACGTGGCCGCCCGCGGCAACACCAACGCCCCCGTCTGGCTGCGCGATTCCTACGACCAGCTCCAGTCGATGGTGTCGACCTCCTCCGAGCAGCACCGCGCGTACCTCGTCGCCTGCATCCACTTCACCCGCGAGCTGGCCGCCGAGGCCCACACCATCGCCCGCGCCGCGACCCCCCACAAGGGCCGCAGGGTCGACCGCGACGCCGGTCTCGCCATCGTCATGGCCCGCGAGCTCACCGACATCTGCGCCCGCCTCGCCGAGGCCGACATCCGCGTCCGCCAGCCGCTGGGCCAGGGCCGCCTCTCCTCCCTCGTGCACTCCATGTACGACCCGGACCACCCCATCGACCACATCCAGGCCATGACCAAGCGCAACGCCTGGCCCGCCGAACTGGACGCCGTCGAACCGACCTACCTCCAGGCCAAGACCCGTGAGTCCTCGACCCGCGCCCCCTGGTGCCACGCCACCGCCTGGGTCAAGGAATGGCCGATGACCCCGGTCGGCGTGAACTTCCTCGCCCCGCTCCTCGTCCACACCCCCGACGTCATCCGCACGGTCGCCGTCACCATGGACCTGGAGCCCACCGAGATCGCCATCGAGCGCATGCTCACGGAGAAGACGAACGACGAGGCCGACGCCAGCCGTGCCGCCAAGATGAACCGCACCGTCGACCCGCGCGACATCGCCGCCCACGGCCGGCTCGACCAGCGCGGCGAAGACCTCGCGAGCGGCGCCGCCGGCGTCAACCTGGTCGGGTACATCACCGTCTCCTCCCGCTCCCCCGAAGCCCTCGCCCGCGACAAGCGCACCATCCGCGCCTCGGCGGGCAAGTCCTACCTGAAGCTCGAATGGTGTGACCGCGAGCACCACCGCGCCTTCGTCAACACCCTGCCGTTCGCCACCGGCATCCGACGCTAGCTGGAGGGAATGGCCGCCCATGCGAGATCCCATGTCCGCCGTGACGGACGCCTTCACCAGCTTCCTGTTCGGCAAGGTGGAAACCACGCGCCTGCCCGTCCGCACGTCCACGGGCCAGGCACAGGCCGTCTACCTCCCCACGGCCGCCCCCGGACTCGGCGACTCCGGCGTCATCATCGGCCGTGAGGTCTACAGCGGCAAGGGCTACATCTACGACCCCTTCCAGCTGTACGGCCAACAGCTGCCCGCCCCCCACTGGCTGGTCCTGGGCGAGTCGGGCAACGGCAAGTCGGCCCTGGAGAAGACCTACGTCCTACGCCAGCTCCGCTTCCGGGACCGCCAGGTCGTCGTCCTGGACGCCCAGGGCGAGGACGGCGTCGGCGAGTGGAACCTCATCGCCCAGCAGCTGGGAATAACCCCTATCCGCCTGGACCCCATCGCCGCGAACGACGACGGGATCCGCCTCAACCCCCTCGACCCGGCGATCACCGCGACGGGCCAGCTCGCGCTGCTCCGCACGATCATCGAAGTCGCCATGGGCCACGGCCTGGACGAGCGCTCGGGCTTCGCCCTGAAGGTCGCGCACGCCTACGTGGTGGAAACCATCACGGACCGCCAGCCGGTCCTGATGGACATCGTGGAACAACTGCGCCGCCCGGAACCCGAGTCGGCGCTCTCGATGAACGTGGCCATAGACGACGTCCGCGCCTGGGGCCTGGACGTCGCACTCGTCATCGACCGCCTGGTCGACGGCGACCTGCGCGGCATGTTCGACGGCCCGACCACCGTGGGCATCGACCTCGACGCGCCTCTCATCGTCTTCGACCTCTCCCACATCGACCGCAACTCCATCGCCATGCCGATCCTGATGGCGATCGTCGGCGTATGGCTGGAACACACTTGGATCCGCCCGGACCGCAAGAAGCGCATCTTCCTGGTCGAAGAGGCCTGGCACATCATCAACAGCCCCTTCGTGGCCCAGCTGTTCCAGCGCCTCCTCAAGTTCGGCCGGCGCCTCGGCCTGTCCTTCGTCGCCGTGGTCCACCACCTCTCCGACGTGGTCGACGGCGCGGCGGCCCGCGAAGCGGCGGCGATCCTCAAAATGGCCTCGACCCGCACGATCTACGCCCAGAAGGCGGACGAGGCCCGCGCCACGGGCCGGGTCCTGGGCCTCCCCCGCTGGGCGGTGGAAATCATCCCGACCTTGACCCCAGGCATCGCGGTCTGGGACGTGAACGGCAACGTCCAAGTCGTCAAACACCTGATCACGGAAGCCGAACGCCCCCTGGTCTTCACCGACCGCGCCATGACCGAGTCCTCGGTCCAGCACCGCCTGCCCGACGACCTCCTCGCCGCCGAACTGGAGACGGAGGAGCGCGCCCTCCTGATGGAACGCCACCGCAACGCCGGCGGCTCGGCGACCACGGTGGCCTGACATGCCCAACAGCACGGACCAGCGCCCCCAGGGCGGCATCCCGGACGGCCTCCTCGTGGGCCTCCTGGCCCTCCTCCTGGGCCTGGCCGTCCTCACCTGGACGTCCACCGGCCTGGCCGCCCTCTTCGCGAAGGGCGCCTGGCCGGACAAGGTCACCTTCACCCGCACTCCGACCGCGGTCCGCTCGCTGATAGCTCAACCCCAGGACATCCAGGCCGCCTGGCCGGACACACCCCCCGAGGCCCTCTCCAACTGGGGCCTCTTCTGGGGCCTGTTCATCAGCCAGCTCCTGATCCTCCTGGTCCTGGCCATCTTCACCCTGGGCACCATCGCCCGAGCGAGATCCCGCCGCCACGCCCCACCGACAGACCACCCCACACCCACGCCACACTCTGCGGACCGGCCGAGACCACATGCAGCCCCTCCGGCGTTTGAGGAGCGGGGGCCCGGGGGCTGGCCCCCGGCAACGGCCCCGCACTCTCCAGACCGGCCCATGCCACATCCAGCCCCTCAGGCGTTTGAGGAGCGGGGGCCCGGGGCCACCCGCCCCGCCCCCTCCCCCACGGACGAGGCGTACCGCTACGGCTTCGGCTACGCCCCAAGCCCGGCGCAGCCCCACACCCCGCCCCCAACCCACCGCATCGCCTACGCCCCACCCGCGGCCCGCCACACCACGGCCTCAGAAGCCATCGCGGCAGCAACCGGCCCCGTCCTCGTGATCACGTCCTCCCCCACCCTCTGGTCGGACACGAAGGACGCCCGCTCCAAACTGGGCCCCGTCCTCCTCTACGACCCCTCCCACCTCTGTGACACCCCGGCCCGCATCCACTGGAATCCCACCGAGGGCTGCGCGGACCGCGCCACCGCCGCCGCCCGCGCCCTCGCGCTCCTCGCGCCGGTCCGCCCCCAGGCCCGCATGGACTCCGCGCTCGCGGACACCGCGGAAACGCTCCTGCGCAATTGGCTCCAGGCCGCAGCCCTGGACAACCGCCCCTTCAAACAGCTGCACCGATGGGCCCAGGGCACCAACGCCCAAGAGCCGGTACGCATCCTCCGCACCCACCCCCGGGCGGCGACAGCCGCCCCCGGCGCGGCCGGCGAGTTGGAGAGCGCCCTCACCGCCCACCCCGAGCGGCGCGAACAGGCCCAACACCTCACGGCCCGCGCCCTGACGGCCCTCTCCTCGATCCACATCCGGGAATCGTGCACTGCGAACCGAACCGATTCCCTCGCCCTCGCATCGTTCGTCTCCGAAGGGGGCACCCTCTACGTGGTGGGCGAACCCCTGGAAGACCCCCGGGCCCACCCGGGTGCGATGCCCCTACTCACCGCACTCGCCTCGAGCGTGGTCGAGCACGGCCGCCGCATGGCCGCACGGTCATCCGACGGTCGGCTCGACCCACCACTGACCCTGGTCTTCGAGGACGTCGCCGCCGTGGCCCCGATCCCGCAGCTCCCGCAGCTGCTCCAGGACACGACACTCCCGCTGCTCGCCCTGTGCCGCAGCCGCGAACAGGCCCGCTCCGGTTGGCCGGAAGCGGACCTGCCCGTAGCCTCCCGCTAGGCCGGCCGCGGGAACACGTACTCCAGCTCCTTCGCGGACGGGTCGGTCGGCATCGGCACGACCTTCCCGCTGGGCGCGAACCCGAACCGCCGGTAGAACGCCCCGGCCCGCGCGTTCTCCTCGTGCACGAAGAGCCGTACGCGCGCCAGTGCGGGCTCCTCCAGCCCCCAGGCCCATTCCAGTGCGGCCGCGAACAGCTTCTCGGTCAGCCCGGTCCCCCGCTGTCCGGGCCGGACGAACACGCCCACGAGGTGCGCCTGGGCCTCCTCGATCTCCCCTTCGAAGAAGTCGGTCGTGCCGGCCTCCTCGAGGAGCACCGTCACCGTGCCGGCCCACACCCCATCAGGTCCCTCGGCCACGAACTGCCGGACGCCCCGCCCCACAGCCGCCCCGGCAGCCCGCTCCTGCCAGAACTCATCGCTCTTCGCCTCACCCTGCTCAAGGGTCTCCAGGAAGGCGACCGGCGCGGCCGGATCCCGCAGAGCCGCGATCCGCAGCTCCTTCACCTTGTCCCATTCTTCGGCCCGTACAGGACGTATCACGTACTCGTTCATAGCTCGGGATCCTAACGAGCCGGCCTACCCCACTTCACCCGGGTTTCCCCGCCCAAGAACCAAAAAGCCCTGCAAACGCAGAAAAGCCCCGCACCGAACCCGTAAGGGCTGGTGCGGGGCTTTCCCACAATGATTGTTCGGCGGCGTCCTAC
>NZ_JBEXPT010000135.1:0-16978 GCF_040612195.1 Streptomyces sp. NPDC006450
GTGAGGGAGGTCAGCCCGGAGGCCACCGCGGCGAGCTGGTCGGCCCGGTCGCGGGGGAAGCCCTCGGACATGGCCAGAAGGAGGCCGTCGGCGGAGACCACCACGGTGTGGGACACCCCCGGGGTGTTGTCCACGAAGTTCGTGATCAACCAGTTCAGGTTTTGTGCCGCCTGGCTCATCGAACTCAACTATCGCTCCTGCTGGTAAGTGGGGTCGATGTGGTAACTGCCGGTGGCCGGGCCGGTGGTGCCGGCCTGCCGACCCTGCTGGATACCGCGTCGGAGGTTGGTGAGACGCCCGCGGACGTCGTCCGGGGAGCGCGAAACCTGGGGGCCGGCCTGTGCTTCGGCCTGCTGCTGCGCGGTGCCGGCCACGAGGTTCGCCCGCGGGACCCGGCGGGGCAGCCCCGACGTGGTGATGCCGCCGGCGGCGGGCTGGCGCACGCGCTCGGCCTGCCGCATCAGCTCGTCGTTCGGCGAGGAGCGCCAGCTGACGGTCGGCACGGCGCCGGTGGCCGTCGGCGCGGGCTCGGCCGGAGCCTGCTCCTGGCCGCGCTGCGGCAGCTGGGGCTGCTGCGGGCGCTGGGGGGAGGCGGGAGCGGGAGCGGGAGCCGCCGGAGCGGACTGCTGCGCCTGCTGGGGCACCGCCGGCGCCTGCGCGGAGGCCTGGGCGGCCTCCTGGCGGAACCAGTTCGACTCCAGCGTGTCGAAGATCGGGCTGCGGCCCTCGCCGGTGCCCGCCCCCGCCGGGGGCAGCGCCTCCGGACGGGGTGCCTGCGGCAGCCGCGGAGCCTCCGCGCGCGGAGTCGGCGCGGGGGCGTAGTTGCCCTGGGGCTGCGCGGCCTGGCCGGGCTGGGCGTATCCGCCGACACCGGGGCCGCCGGGCCGCTGGGCCTGGAAGTCCTGGCGGGCGAACTGGCCGGTGGAGGCCGGGTCACCGAGGTCGGGACGGGCGAACTGGCCCGTGGCGCCGTTGTCGTAGCCGCCGGCCTGCGGGGCCGGGGCGTCGAAGTCGGGGCGGGGGAACTCGGACGTGGAACCGGGACCCGACAGCTCGTCGTGGCCGCGCGGAACGTCGTGCCCGCGCTGGCCCGCGCCCCAACTGGTGGTCTGCGGCATCGCGGCGGGTCCGCCACCCGCGCCCGGGAGCTCCGGACGGGGCGCGCCACCGCGCGGCGGCAGCTGCGGCCGGGGGCCGCGGGCGGCCGGGCCGCCGGCCTGCTGCTGACCCTGCTGCTGCGGAGCCTGCTGCTGGGGCTGCTGCGGGCGCTCGAAGCCGTTGCCCTGCGGGAAGCCGCCGGGACCGGACGCCGTGGGGGCGCCCACCGGACGGGCCTGCGGACCGCCGAAGCCGCCCGGGCCGCCGGGACCGGAGACCGGACCGCGGCCGGGCTGCGGAGCACCCGAACCGAAGGCGCTCTGGGTCTGGCCGCCGGGGCCCTGCTGCTGCGGGGGCCGTCCGCCCTGCGGGCCGGGGCCCTGGGGCAGACCGCCGGGGGCGCCGTCGCGGCCCGGAAGGGCCGTGCGCTGGCTGCCGGCGGAAACCTGGCCGCGCTGCGGGGCGGCGCCCACGGGGGGACGCGCGCCGGGACCGGGGACCGAGCCCTGCGCCTGGCCACCCGGACCGCCCTGACCGGGAGTGCCGGGGGATCCCTGACCGCCCTGGCCGGGCATCGGACCCGGCTTCTTGCCGCCCTGGGCGACGTCCACCGGCAGCATGACGAGGGCCGTCGTACCGCCCGAGTCGGAGGGGCGGAGCTGGATGCGGATGCCGTGTCGCAGGGACAGGCGGCCGACCACGAACAGGCCCATGCGGCGGGAGACGGAGACGTCCACGGTCGGCGGCGACGCGAGCCGCTCGTTGATCGCGGCGAGGTCCTCGGGGGAGAGGCCGATACCGGTGTCGTGGATCTCGACGAGCACGCGGCCGTCGGGCAGCGCGTGCCCGGTGACCTTGACCTTGGTCTGCGGGGAGGAGAACGAGGTGGCGTTCTCCAGCAGCTCGGCGAGGAGGTGCACGAGGTCGTTGACGACGCGGCCGGCGACGTCGGTGCCGGGCACCGACGAGAGTTCGATGCGCTCGTACTGCTCCACCTCGGACGCCGCGGCACGGAGCACGTCGACGAGCGGGACGGGGCGGGTCCACCGGCGGCCCGGCTCCTCGCCCGCGAGGACGAGGAGGTTTTCGCCGTTACGGCGCATGCGGGTCGCGAGGTGGTCGAGCTTGAAGAGCGAGGAGAGCTGGTCCGGGTCGGCCTCGCGCGACTCCAGCTCGGAGATGAGCGAGAGCTGGCGCTGGATGAGGCCCTGCGAACGGCGCGAGAGGTTGGTGAACATCGCGTTGACGTTGCCTCGCAGGAGGGCCTGCTCGGCGGCTAGGCGGACGGCCTCGCGGTGCACGTCGTCGAAGGCCGCGGCCACCTGGCCGATCTCGTCGCGGGTGTGCAGACCGACGGACTCCACCGTCGTGTCCACGTCCTGCGGGTCGGACTCGGAGAGCTGCTTGACGAGCTCGGGCAGCCGGTCCTGGGCGACGCGGGTCGCGGTGTCCTGGAGGCGGCGCAGGGAGCGGATCATCGAGCGGGCCATGACGAAGGCGCCGACGAGGGAGACACCGAGGACGAGGAGGATCAGCGCACCGTTGATGAGCGCGTCGCGCTGCGACTCGTTCTTGAGCTCGCGGGCCTTCTGCTCCATGTCCTCGAGCAGGGTGAGCTCGATGACCTTCATGGCCTGGAGCTTGACGTCGTCCGCGTCGTACCAGTCCATCCAGGAGCGGTTCTTCTCCTTGGCGAACTGGTCCTTGTTGCCGAGGACGCGGCGGGCGTAGTGGTCCGCGGTGGCGATTTCCTGGTTGCCGTCGCCGAGCGCCGCGAGGAGCTCCTCGGGCTTGCCCTGGTAGACGAGCTCGAAGGTCTTCCTCGCCTGCTCCTCGCTGCTCTGCGCGGAGCGGGCGTACAGCCGGTCGTTCTCGGTGAGGTTGCCGGCCTGAGCGGGGTCGGCGGGGAGCGCGGCAGCGATGATCGCGCGCTGGATGGAGGCGTACTCCTTGGCGGAGGAGAACGCGGCCAGGGCGCGGGTGCGCTTGATCATCTCGGGGTTCGAGGTGGCCTGGGCCATGTCCTGCGAGAGCGAGAGCAGCGAGACGACCAGCGCGTTGTACTCGGTGACGGTCTGCTGGGCACCGTTCTGGTACGCGTTCTTGCGGATCTCTTCGAGGTTGTTGAGCCCGTGTGCGATCTGCAGGATGTTGTTGCGGATCGACCGGAGCGTCTCGTCGTTGCCCTCGGCGACGTCGACCTTGTCGGTCGCGGCGGCGAAGGCCCTGACGGCGGAGTCGGTCGAGTCGCGGACGCCCTTGACCAGGGTGGTGGGCTTGCCCGACTTGTCGACGGACAGCGGGCCGGCGGAGTTGTCACGCTCGGCCTGGAGCATGGCGGCCAGGTTGGTGGCCTGGCGCGTCATCGTCGTCAGCAGCTGCATGTGCTCCAGCTGCGCGATGTCGTTGAGCGAGTCGTTGATGCGGAAGCCACCGAGAGTGGTGGCGGCGACGACCGGCAGGGTCAGCAGCGACACCAGTCGCGTACTGATGCGCCAGTTCTGCATGGCGAGGCGGGAACCGGACCCACGGGTGGTCTGGGGTATCGCGACGTCGCGGCCGCCCGACTCGTCGTCGGCCTTGGAACCGCCCTTGGGCTTGGCGCGGCCCTTGGACTTCACCGCGGCGGAGCCGTCGGGGCCTCCGCTCTCGACAGCCGGCCCGCGGTTCTGGGCGTGCTGGGGCGAGGAGCCACGGTCGGTCCCGCCGCGCGGGTCCTGCTCCGGCGCGGCGTCCCCACGGCCCTGACGGGCCTGGGGAGACCCCTTGTCATCCCTCTTGAATCGTCCCTGCACTAGCGTCGCAACCTCTGGACCAGGCGTCCCGCCGGGCGACCGGTGGGACGGTGTCGAGTCGTGGGGCAATGCGCCCCATGGTGGTCGTCGGTGACCGGCGCGTCTCCCTCTCCGTTGCCGCCGCGCTCGGCGCTGTCTCGCGCCACCTGCGCGCCGGCTGATTCCCGCGGCGGTCCCGCGAATTCCAGCACAGAGGCGGATCTCCAACAAGGTGCGAGTCCCGCCCCGGGCCGTCGGTCACTTCCGGTGACGCGTGCGCTACCCGTGGTGCGTGCCAATTCATACGGAATCGGACTTACGCCGCCCAAACCTCGCGCCCGGCATGCTGTCCCAGTCGCGATGATCGGGAGCGGAATGACGCATTCAGTAGCGCAATGTCCGTTTTGTGGGGTCGAATTGACTGACCGTTATGCCCGTAATGCCTGGCCGCTGGTGAGCAAACTCACATAGCTGTGGCCATTACTTCCCGGTTCGGCGGGGGATTCAGATGTTTAGCCTTGAGCTTTACAGGGTTGCCGCGAGCGACAAGTGGCACTCCGAAGGCATCCCGGCGGCACCCGCCGCCACCATCCGACCTAGTGAGCCGAGGGCTTCGCACTCCGATGAAGACGACGATGATGTTCCGCAACATAGCCAACCCGCGCCGCACCACCCTCGCGCACCTCAAGGACGCCGAGGAGCTGCAGGCCGTGCCGGTCCCGGAGCACACCGTCGAGCTGCCGGCCCAGACCGCGAACCCGCGCCGCACCATCCTCATGGACGCGCCGGTCGCCGCCGCGCAGTAGTCCCCGCCAGAAAGCCGCGCGAAGCGTCGGCCCCCACCGCGTTAGCCTGGAGTCCGCAGACTCCAGCCAGCGGAAATACAGAGGGGCAGACGCAACACGTGCGCATCGCCAGGTTCTCGATCGACGGCAATGTCGCGTTCGGCGCGGTCGAGGGCAGCACTGCCCCCGGCGCCGAAGGTGAGCTCGTCCTCGACATCATCAAGGGCATCCCGTTCGCGGACTTCGAGCTCTCGGGCACGAAGGTCCCGCTGAGCAAGGTCCGGCTGCTGCCGCCCGTGCTCCCGAACAAGGTCGTGGCCATCGGCCGCAACTACGCGGAGCACGCGGCGGAGCTCGGGAACGAGGTCCCGGACGCCCCCATCACCTTCTTCAAGCCCTCCACCTCGGTGGTCGGCCCGGGCGACCCGATCGCGTACCCGTCCTTCTCCCAGGACCTCCACCACGAGGCGGAGCTCGCCGTGGTCATCGGCCGCATGTGCCGCGAGGTCCCGCGCGAGCGCGTCAAGGACGTCATCCTCGGCTACACCTGCGCCAACGACGTCACCGCGCGCGACGTCCAGCAGCGCGAGAAGCAGTGGGCCCGCGCCAAGGGCTTCGACAGCTCCTGCCCCCTCGGCCCCTGGATCGAGACGGACCTCGACCCCAGCGACCTGACCATCCAGTGCACCGTCAACGGCGAACAGCGCCAGCTCGGCCGCACCAGCGAGATGGTCCGCTCCATCGAGGACCTGATCGTGCACATCACCGAGGCCATGACGCTGCTCCCGGGCGACGTCATCCTCACGGGGACCCCGGCCGGAGTCGGCCCCCTGAACGTCGGCGACGAGGTCGCCGTCACCATCGAAGGCATCGGCACTCTCACCAACAAGGTGATCAAGCGTGGCTAACGCGACCCCCCGCGTACGTTTCTGTCCGTCCCCGACCGGCAACCCCCACGTGGGTCTGGTCCGCACGGCCCTCTTCAACTGGGCGTTCGCCCGCCACCACGGCGGTACGTTCGTCTTCCGCATCGAGGACACCGACGCGGCCCGCGACTCCGAGGAGTCCTACGGCCAGCTGCTCGACTCGCTGCGCTGGCTCGGCTTCACCTGGGACGAGGGCCCAGAGGTCGGCGGCCCGCACGCCCCGTACCGCCAGTCCGAGCGCATGGACATCTACAAGGATGTCGCGCAGAAGCTCCTCGACGGCGGCTACGCGTACCACTGCTACTGCACCACCGAGGAGCTCGACGCCCGTCGCGCGGCCGCCCGCGCCGCCGGCAAGCCCTCCGGCTACGACGGCCACTGCCGCGAGCTGACCACCGTGCAGGTCGAGGCGTACCAGGGCGAGCACCGCGCCTCCATCGTCCGCTTCCGGATGCCCGACGAGCCGATCACCTTCACGGACCTGGTCCGCGGAGAGCTGACCTTCACCCCGGACAACGTGCCGGACTTCGGCATCGTCCGGGCCAACGGCGCCCCGCTGTACACGCTGGTCAACCCGGTCGACGACGCGCTGATGGAGATCACGCACGTCCTGCGCGGCGAGGACCTGCTGTCCTCCACCCCCCGCCAGATCGCCCTGTACAAGGCGCTGATCGAGCTGGGCATCGCCAAGACCACCCCCGCCTTCGGCCACCTGCCGTACGTGATGGGCGAGGGCAACAAGAAGCTCTCCAAGCGCGACCCCGAGGCCTCGCTCAACCTGTACCGCGAGCGCGGCTTCCTCCCCGAGGGCCTGCTGAACTACCTCTCGCTGCTCGGCTGGTCCTTCTCCAAGGACCAGGACATCTTCTCGATCGAGGAGATGGTGGAGAAGTTCGACATCCCGGACGTCAACGCCAACCCGGCGCGCTTCGACCTCAAGAAGGCCGAGTCGATCAACGGCGACCACATCCGCCTCCTGGACCCGAAGGCCTTCGCGGACGCCTGCGCCCCGTGGCTGCGGGCCCCGCACGCCAACTGGGCGCCCGAGGACTTCGACGCCGCCGCCTGGGAGCGCATCGCGCCGTACGCCCAGACCCGCGTCACGGTCCTGTCGGACATCACGGCCAACGTCGACTTCCTGTTCCTGAAGGAGCCGGTCGAGGACCAGGCCTCGTGGGACAAGGCGATGAAGGGCGAGCCCGCGGCCCTCCTCACCACGGCCCGCGAGAACCTCGCCGCCGCGGACTGGTCGGACCCCGAGTCGCTCAAGCAGGCGGTCCTCACCGCCGGCGAGGCCCACGGCCTCAAGCTCGGCAAGGCCCAGGCCCCGGTGCGCGTCGCCGTCACCGGCCGCACGATCGGCCTGCCCCTCTTCGAGTCCCTCGAAATCCTGGGCAAGGACCGCTCCCTGTCCCGCATCGACGCCACGCTGGCCAAGCTCACCGCCGCGTAAGCCTCGCCCGTACGTCCCTCGGGGGCGGCAGCTCCGCAAAGGGCTGCCGCCCCCGAGGCGTTCCGCGTAGGGTCGGCCGCATGGCGATCCGTGCGGTGCTGTGGGACATCGACGACACCCTTTTCGACTACACCGGGGCCGACCGGGCCGGGCTCGCGGCGCACCTGGCCGCCGAGGGGCTCGCGGAGCGGTACGGGGCTCCGCGCGAGGCGCTCGCGCTGTGGCGGCGGATCACCGACCGGCACTGGGAGCGGTTCGCGGCCGGGGAGGGCACCTTCCAGGGGCAGCGCAGGGACCGGGTGCGGGAGTTCCTCGGGGAGCCCGCGATGAGCGACGCACAGGCCGACGACTGGTTCGGGCGGTACGTGGAGCACTACACGGCCGCCTGGGAGCTCTTCCCCGACGTGGTCCCCGCCCTGGACGCCCTGGCCGACTGCTACCGGCACGGGGTGCTCTCCAACTCCTCCGTGGCCAACCAGGACCCCAAGCTGCGCCACCTCGGCCTGCGCGAGCGCTTCGAGGTCCTCGTGTGCGCCGTGGAGCTGGGCGTCAGCAAGCCCGAGGCCCGCGCCTTCCTCGCGGCGTGTGCCGAGATGGGGCTGGAGCCGGGGGAGGTGGTCTACGTGGGGGATCAGCCGGAGATCGACGCGCGCGGCGCCCGTGACGCCGGGCTGACGGCCGTGTGGCTCGACCGCGACGGATCGCGCGGCCCCGGGCCCGAAGGAGTGCACCGGATCGCCGGACTCGACCGGCTCCCGCAGCTGCTGGCCGGGGATACCCGTTTTGGAGCACGGTCAGGCATCCGGTAATGTTCTTTCTGCGCCGCCCGAGCGGGCCGAAAGGCCGGGCCGGAGGCGCTAACCGAACGAAAGCCCCTCAGGGTCTTGCGTTTTGGTGGGCTATAGTGTAATTGGCAACACGAGGGTTTCTGGTTCCCTTATTCTAGGTTCGAGTCCTGGTAGCCCAGCGCAGTTCAGTAGTGACGCAGTGCTTGCCCCCGTTGTGTAGCGGCCTAGCACGCCGCCCTCTCAAGGCGGTAGCGCCGGTTCGAATCCGGTCGGGGGTACAGATCCTTCCCGCGAGATCTCCAGGGTCGCACCCGGATGTTTTGATGCAGGATCGCTAGGGCCCCCGTTGTGTAGCGGCCTAGCACGCCGCCCTCTCAAGGCGGTAGCGCCGGTTCGAATCCGGTCGGGGGTACGGTGTCTAGCTGGTCTAGACCTTTGGGCTATAGTGTAATTGGCAACACGAGAGTTTCTGGTTCTCTTATTCTAGGTTCGAGTCCTGGTAGCCCAGCGCAGTACCGCAGTAACAGCTAGCCCCCGTTGTGTAGCGGCCTAGCACGCCGCCCTCTCAAGGCGGTAGCGCCGGTTCGAATCCGGTCGGGGGTACGCACAGAAGAGGCCCTCCGCGTTCATCGCGGAGGGCCTCTTCGCTGTTTCCGGACCGGGTGGAGGAAGTAGTACGGGCCCGGCGGCGCGTGTGCGGACGTGTGCGGCGTCTCACGCGCCCCCGGGCCCGGGGGGAACAGGGGTAAGGGATCAGCTGGAGCGGCGCAGGGCCTCGGTCAGCCGGGCGGCCGCGTCGATGACGGCCTGGGCGTGCATGCGCCCCGGGTGGCGGGTCAGGCGCTCGATCGGCCCGGAGACCGATACGGAGGCCACCACGCGGTTCGAGGGGCCGCGCACCGGCGCCGAGACGGAGGCCACGCCGGGCTCCCGCTCGCCGATCGACTGCGCCCAGCCGCGACGCCGTACGCCCGAGAGCGCCGTCGCCGTGAAGCGTGCCCCCTGCAGGCCGCGGTGGAGCCGCTCGGGCTCCTCCCAGGCCATCAGGATCTGCGCGGCCGAGCCGGCCTTCATCGGGAGCGTGGAGCCCACCGGGACGGTGTCCCGCAGGCCCGACAGCCGCTCGGCGGCCGCCACGCAGATGCGCATGTCGCCCTGACGCCGGTAGAGCTGCGCGCTCTCGCCCGTAACGTCCCGGAGGTGGGTGAGCACCGGTCCGGCCGTGGCCAGCAGGCGGTCCTCGCCGGCCGCGGCGGCGAGCTCCGCCAGCCGCGGTCCGAGGATGAACCGGCCCTGCATGTCCCTCGCCACCATCCGGTGGTGTTCCAAAGCCACGGCAAGGCGATGTGCCGTGGGTCGTGCGAGCCCTGTCGCCGCGACCAGCCCGGCGAGGGTGGCCGGACCGGACTCCAGTGCGCTCAATACCAGAGCTGCCTTGTCGAGAACGCCGACGCCGCTAGAGTTGTCCATGAAACGATATTCGCGTCTCACACTGTGAAACGCAAGTTCAATTTTTCCAAGAACCAGCGAGTCTGTATGTGCGGGTCCACGAACCACTGGGTCCGAGCCGTCGTCCGGGACGTGGGGTACGGGCGATCAGGCGCACGAGATCTCTATCAAGCGCCGGCACAACCGGCCGGCCGGAGGGAAAGCGATGGGTAGGACACTCGCGGAGAAGGTCTGGGACGACCATGTCGTCCGGCGCGCCGAAGGCGAGCCCGACCTCCTCTTCATCGATCTGCACCTGCTGCACGAGGTGACCAGCCCGCAGGCCTTCGAAGGGCTGCGCCAGGCCGGCCGCAAGGTCCGACGCCTCGACCTCACCATCGCGACCGAGGACCACAACACCCCCACCATCGACATCGACAAGCCGATCGCGGACCCGGTCTCCCGGGCCCAGCTGGAGACGCTGCGGTCGAACTGCGCCGAGTTCGGCGTGCGCCTGCACTCGCTGGGCGACGTCGAGCAGGGCGTCGTCCACGTCGTGGGACCGCAGCTGGGTCTGACCCAGCCGGGCACCACCGTGGTCTGCGGCGACTCGCACACCTCCACGCACGGCGCCTTCGGCGCGCTGGCGTTCGGCATCGGCACCAGCCAGGTCGAGCACGTGCTGGCGACCCAGACGCTGCCGCTGGCCCGCCCCAAGACGATGGCGATCACCGTCACGGGCGCGCTGGCGGAGGGCGTCACCGCCAAGGACCTGATCCTGGCGATCATCGCCAGGATCGGCACCGGCGGCGGCCAGGGCTACATCCTGGAGTACCGCGGCGAGGCCGTCGAGAAGCTCTCGATGGAAGCCCGCATGACCATCTGCAACATGTCGATCGAGGCCGGCGCCCGCGCGGGCATGATCGCCCCCGACCAGACCACCTTCGACTACCTGGAGGGCCGCGACCACGCCCCCACGGGCGAGGACTGGGACGCGGCGGTCGCGTACTGGAAGACCCTGCGCACCGACGAGGACGCCGTCTTCGACGCCGAGGTGGTCATCGACGGCACCACGCTGGCGCCGTTCGTCACCTGGGGCACCAACCCCGGCCAGGGCGCGCCCCTGTCGGCCAACGTCCCCGACCCGGCTTCGTACGAGGACGCTTCGGAGCGCCACGCCGCCGAAAAGGCCCTGGAGTACATGGGGTTGACCGCCGGCCAGCCGCTGCGCGACATCAAGGTCGACACCGTCTTCGTAGGTTCCTGCACCAACGGCCGCATCGAGGACCTGCGCGCCGTCGCCGGGATCATCGAGGGCCGCAAAGTCGCCGAAGGCGTACGGATGCTGGTCGTCCCGGGCTCGGTCCGCGTCGCCCTGCAGGCCGTGTCGGAGGGTCTGGACAAGGTCTTCAAGGAGGCCGGCGCCGAATGGCGGCACGCGGGCTGCTCGATGTGTCTGGGCATGAACCCCGACCAACTGGCCCCCGGTGAGCGCTCCGCGTCCACCTCCAACCGCAACTTCGAGGGCCGGCAGGGCAAGGGCGGGCGCACCCACCTGGTGTCCCCGCAGGTGGCCGCCGCCACCGCGGTGCTGGGCCACCTGGCCTCGCCCGCCGACCTGGCCGGGTCGACCGCCGCTACCGCGCCTGCAGGAGTCTGAGAACCATGGAAGCCTTCACCACCCACACCGGCCGGGCCGTCCCGCTGCGCCGCAGCAACGTCGACACCGACCAGATCATCCCGGCCCACTGGCTGAAGAAGATCACCCGCGACGGTTTCGAGGACGGACTCTTCGAGGCCTGGCGCAAGGACCCGGAGTTCGTCACCAACCGCCCCGAGCGCGCCGGCGCGACCGTGCTGGTCGCCGGTCCCGACTTCGGCACCGGTTCCTCGCGCGAGCACGCCGTCTGGGCCCTGCAGAACTTCGGCTTCAAGACGGTCATCTCCTCCCGCTTCGCCGACATCTTCCGCGGCAACTCGCTGAAGAACGGTCTGCTGACCGTGGTCCTGCCGCAGGAGACCGTCGAGCAGCTGTGGAAGCTGACCGAGGCCGACCCCACCGCCGAGATCACGGTCGACCTGGTCGACCGCCAGGTCCGAGCCGAAGGCGTCGTCGCGGAGTTCGAGCTCGACGACAACGCCCGCTGGCGTCTCCTGGAGGGGCTGGACGACATCTCGCTCACCCTTCAGAACGAAGCGGACATCGCCACGTACGAAAGCATCCGACCGGCCTTCAAGCCCCGCACGATTCAGGCGTGATTCCGGCCTGAGCAGCGCTTATTCGCCTTTGGGTGATCACATAGGCAACACTGTGCCCCCTGCCATCCGGCAGGGGGCACAGTCGTGTGTTGAGGCCCCGTGAGGCGACAACTCGCCCCAGATGGCACAATCTGTGCATGGAACGCGACAGTCAACTTGAGCTCTACGGACTTGTCGCCGACCGATTGAAAGAAGCACACACAAGGGTGCGCACACTGCAAGTCCCGGAGGGCGTAAGGATGGCGCTGTCCCGGAAGCTGTTGGTCGTCACGGCCGTGGCGAAGCATGATCTCGCCGACGCGGCAAGGCGCCTGGACAGGTTGATGAAGGACCTCGACGAGGG
The DNA here is from genome assembly GCF_040612195.1 of Streptomyces sp. NPDC006450. Taxonomy (NCBI): domain Bacteria; kingdom Bacillati; phylum Actinomycetota; class Actinomycetes; order Kitasatosporales; family Streptomycetaceae; genus Streptomyces; species Streptomyces sp. NPDC006450. Next base: position 11,855 of record NZ_JBEXPT010000135.1, read on the forward strand.
TCGATTCCCTGAAGGCGACTGATGCGAAGGAACTCCGTAACGGCCTACAACGTTGCGGCACTAGGGTGATAAGCCCGTTTCGTGTTTGATTTGCGGTATATATCCGCCTAACGTGCGAAATAAGCTTGAACACATTCGTTCTGGCGAAGTCTCCGAAGGGGAAGACGTTGAACAAGGCGCAGCTCGTAGAAGCGATTGCCGACAAGCTGGGCGGCCGTCAGCAGGCCGCGGACGCCGTCGACGCGGTACTGGACGCCATCGTCCGCGCGACCGTCGGGGGCGACCGGGTCTCGGTCACGGGCTTCGGCTCGTTCGAGAAGGTCGACCGCCCGGCCCGCTACGCCCGCAACCCCCAGACGGGTGAGCGCGTCCGGGTCAAGAAGACCTCTGTTCCCCGCTTCCGCGCGGGCCAGGGCTTCAAGGACCTGGTCAGCGGCACCAAGAAGCTGCCCAAGGGCGGCGAGGTATCGGTGAAGAAGGCGCCCAAGGGCAGCCTCACCGGTGGCGCTTCGGCGACGGTCAAGAAGGCCGCCGCGAAGAAGGCCGCACCCGCCAAGAAGGCGGCTGCAGCGGCCAAGACCACGGTCGCGAAGAAGACCACGGCCAAGAAGGTCACCGCCACCGCCAAGAAGACGGTCGCCAAGACCGCCGTGGCGAAGAAGGCCGCCCCCGCGGCCAAGAAGGCCACGGTCAAGAAGGCCGCGGCGACGGCGAAGAAGACCACCGCCACCGCGAAGAAGACCGCCCCGGCGGCCAAGAAGGCCACCGCTGCGACGAAGGCGCCCGCCAAGAAGACGGCGACGCGCAAGGCCACCGCGAAGAAGACCACGGCCCGCAAGACCAAGTAGGGCAACGAGTCACACACGCCGGGCCGGTTTCCCCACGGCGGGGAAGCCGGCCCGCGGTGCGTCGGAACGGCGGAGGTCCGGTGGCCGCGTGCGTCCCGCGGGGCGACGAGTCCGGCAGGGCCGGTGGGCGGTAGGGCTCGGTGGGCCGTGACGCCCGGGGGTCAGAAGGTCTGCAGGGTGACCAGGGTGATGCGCAGGCCCGCACCCTCGCCGTCCGTCTCGATGCGGACCCGCTGCCCGGGACGCAGCAGCCGCAGGCCGCCCGCGTCGAACGCCGGGGCCTCGAAGGGCACCGGGGTGCCGTCGTCCAGCAGCACACTGCCGCTGCGGGTCTGGGAGTCGTACGTGTACGCGGTCGCCTGCATACGGGCACTGTATCGGGCCGTATGACGCCCCACGCCGAGGGCCAGTGCCGTGCGCAGATCCGCCCCCGTGTCCACGTCCCGGCGGATGCTCTCGACGCCGGAGAGGGACATTTCCACCGCACCCGAGGCCGAATGCCGGGCCCGCGACGGGCCGCCGAACGAGGGCGCCAATTCCACGTCCGGAGCAGCGGAAAGCAAGGTAGTCCCGATTCCCGCCGCATCCGCCAGAAATGCCCGGGGAAATGCCGAAGCGGTATCGAGCACGCGTAGCAATTCGGGTGGCCGCAGTGCCGGCAGATCCGCGTTCATGGCGGCCACGGCCGCCCCCGGCCTGCCCGCCCGTATCTCCCGCGCCCCGTGGGCCAGCGCCGCGTTGAGCCCGGCCGCGGGGGAGTCCGGCACGATCCGGGCCCCCAGCCGCGCCAGTTCCGCCCCGGCCGCCGGATCGTCCGTGACGACCACCACATCCGCGACCGCCGCGCAGGCCAGCGCCCCCGCGACGGTGTCCAGCGCGAACGCCAGGGCGAGCCCCGGACGGGACGCTCCCACGGCCACCGCGAGGCGGCTCTTGGCCAGCGCGAGCGGCTTCAGCGGGACCACCAGACTCCAGACGGCGTTCGTGACGGACCCCTTCCCTCCGGCACGCTCGCGCGCCGCTCAGACCATGTGCGGGTCATGGCCAGGTCATGCGGAGCCCCATTGTCACCTCATGCCGGGCGACCCGGGGCCTGGTGCGGGTGTCCGGGGCGTACGGTGTTCTCGACAGAGACCGGACCCGGGGCCACACTTGTCCGCCCCGGGGTGCCCAAGCCGCGCACCGGTCCTAGAGGAAGGTGTCCGAGTGTCCCGCCGCAGAATCGGCTTCTGGTACCGCCTTGCGGCGGCCATCGCGAAACCGCCGCTGGTAGTGCTCTTCAGGCGGGACTGGCGGGGAATGGAACACATTCCGACCGAGGGCGGATTTATCACCGCCGTCAATCACAACTCGTATCTGGACCCGCTGTCCTACGCGCACTTCCAGTACAACACCGGCCGGGTGCCCCGATTGCTCGGCAAGGCGGCCCTCTTCGAGGTCCCCATTGTCGGAGCGATCCTGCGCGGCTCCGGCCAGATCCCGGTCTACCGGGAGTCCACCAACGCCCTGGACGCATTCCGGGCCGCCGTGGACGCGATCGAGCGCGGCGAATGCGTGGCCTTTTACCCGGAAGGCACCCTCACCCGGGACCCGGACATGTGGCCGATGGCCGGCAAGACCGGCGCCGCCCGCGTGGCGCTGATGACCAGGGCCCCCGTCATTCCGGTGGCCCAGTGGGGTGCGAATCTCGCGATGCCGCCCTACGCCAAGGAGAACAAGGTCAGCCTGTTCCCGCGCAAAACCCTCCAGGTCCTCGCCGGGCCGCCCGTGGACCTCTCCGCGTACTACGACCGGGAACCCACCCCGGACGTGCTCAGGGAGGCCACGGAAGTCATCATGGCGGCCATCACCGGGCTGCTGGAGGAACTGCGGGGCGAGAGCGCGCCCCCGCAGCCGTACGACCATCGCAACGCCAGGGCGGAACAGCGGCGCAAGGCCGCAGGGGAGGGCAACAAGTGACACGTCCCGTGAAGGCAGCCGTATTCGGAACCGGCTCCTGGGGCACGGCCTTCGCCATGGTCCTCGCCGACGCCGGCTGCGAGGTGGTCCTGTGGGGCCGCCGCCAGGAGCTCGCCGACGCCGTCAACAGCGGCCGGACCAACCCGGACTACCTGCCCGGCGTGGAACTCCCCGCGAACATCCGCGCCACCACCGACCCGGCCGAGGCCGCGCGCGGAGCCGACTTCACGGTCCTCGCGGTCCCCTCGCAGACCCTGCGCGGCAACCTCGCGGACTGGGCACCGCTGCTGGCCCCCGACACCGTCCTCGTCTCCCTGATGAAGGGCGTCGAACTCGGCACCGCCAAGCGGATGAGCGAGGTCATCGAGGAGGTGGCCAAGGTCCCCGCCGGCCGTGTCGCCGTCGTCACCGGCCCCAACCTGGCCCGCGAGATCGCCGCCCGGCAGCCCGCCGCCTCCGTGGTGGCCTGTGTGGACGAAGCCGTCGCCCAGCGCCTCCAGGCCGCCTGCCACACCCCGTACTTCCGCCCGTACACGAGCACCGACGTCATCGGCTGCGAGCTCGGCGGCGCCGTGAAGAACGTCATCGGCCTCGCCGTCGGCATCGCGGACGGCATGGGCCTCGGCGACAACACCAAGGGCTCGCTCATCACCCGCGGCCTCGCCGAAGCCACCCGCCTGGGCCTGGCGATGGGCGCCGACCCGCTCACCTTCTCGGGCCTCGCGGGCCTCGGCGACCTCGTCGCCACCTGCTCCTCGCCGCTCTCCAGGAACCACACCTTCGGCACCAACCTCGGCCGCGGGATGACCCTGGAGGAGACCATCGCGGTCACCAAACAGACCGCCGAGGGCGTCAAGTCCTGCCAGTCCGTGGCCGATCTGGCCCGCCGCCACGGAGTGGACATGCCGATCACCGACACGGTCGTCGACATCGTCCACCACGGCAAGCCCACCCTGGTCGCGCTCAAGGAACTCATGGGGCGCAGCGCCAAACCGGAACGGCGCTGACTGCTTTCCGGACGCATGAGCGGGTACTCTCGTGGCGATATGAGCAGCGAGAACCTCCCCCAGACCCCTGAGCAGCAGGGCCGCAAGCCCCGCGTGGCCGTCGTGTTCGGCGGCCGCAGCTCGGAACACGCCATCTCGGTCGTCACCGCGGGCGCCGTCCTGCGCTCCATCGACCGCTCCAAGTACGAGGTGCTGCCCATCGGCATCACCACGGACGGCCGGTGGGCGCTGACCGCCGACGAGCCCGCCCGGATGGCCATCTCCGACGGCCGGCTCCCCGACGTGGGGCAGCTCGCCGAATCGGAGGACGGCGCCGTCGTGCTCTCCGTCGACCCGGCCAGCCGCGAGGTCCTCTACACCGAGCCAGGCGCCGTCCCCAAGGCGCTGGGCGAGGTCGACGTGGTCTTCCCCGTCCTGCACGGCCCGTACGGCGAGGACGGCACCCTCCAGGGCCTCCTGGAGCTCTCCGGCATCCCGTACGTCGGCTCGGGCGTCCTCGCCTCGGCCGTCGGCCAGGACAAGGACTACATGAAGCGGGTCTTCACGTCCTTCGGACTGCGCGTCGGCCCGTACGTGACCATCCGCCCCCGTGAGTGGGAGAACGACCGCGAGGGCGCCCTCGCGCGCATCGAGGAGTTCGCCGGCGAGCACGGCTGGCCGCTGTTCATCAAGCCCGCCCGCGCGGGATCCTCGATCGGCATCACCAAGGTCGACGAGCCCTCCGCACTGGACGCCGCGATCCACGAGGCCCGCCGCCACGACCCGAAGTTCATCGTGGAGGCGCTGCTGCGCGGCCGCGAGATCGAGTGCGGGGTCCTGGAGTTCGAGGACGGTCCCCGCGCGAGCGTGCCCGCCGAGATCCCGCCGGTCTCCAGCCACGACTTCTACGACTTCGAGGCCAAGTACATCGACTCCGCCTCCGGACTCGTGCCCGCCCCGCTCACCCTGGAGCAGACCGCCGAAGTCCAGAAGCTCGCGATCGAGGCCTTCGACGCCGCGTCCTGCGAGGGCCTGGTGCGCGCCGACTTCTTCCTCACCGAGGACGGCACCTTCGTCATCAACGAGATCAACACCATGCCGGGCTTCACCCCGATCTCCATGTACCCGCGCATGTGGCAGGAGTCGGGCATCGAGTACCCGGAGCTGGTGGACCGCCTGATCCAGGCCGCCCTGCGCCGCTCCACCGGACTGCGCTAGGCACGAAGCCCCGTACGCGGACGAGGACCGGGCGGGGGGCCCGGCGGGGGGGGGGGGGGGGTTGGGCGCCGGCCGGGGGGGGGGGTGGGGGGGGGCGGGCCCCCCCCCCACGC
>NZ_JBEXPT010000136.1:0-16633 GCF_040612195.1 Streptomyces sp. NPDC006450
AGGCGAGGAGCTGGAGGGAGGCGGCGGCGGGCGGAGCGTTCCAGGCGACGGTGTCGCGGTCGTCACCTGATGACCCGGACCGACGGGAGTTCAGGCGAAGGAGAACCAGTTGACGTTGACGAAGTCGGCGGGCTGGCCGCTGTCGAAGGTCAGATAGACGTCGTGGGTCCCGGTGGTGCGGCCGATGTCGGCGGGGACGGTGCGCCAGGCCTGCCAGCCTCCGGTGTTGGCGACGGCGAAACCGCCGACCGGGGTGGCCGTGGGGCTGTCGAGGCGGACTTGGACCAGGCCGCTGACTCCGCCGGCGGCGCCGGAGGCGACGCGGGCGTTGAAGCGGGTGGCGCCGGTGGAGCCGAAAGCAACGGCCGAGAACTTGAGCCAGTCACCGTTGGAGAGATGGCCGACGTCGGACCCGCCGCCGTTGTCGGAGCAGGCCTCGACCTGTGCTCCGGACTGGGCGTTGAACGCCTCGGCCTGGATGGTGCTGAACGCGCTGCCCCCGCCACCCGGGGCGGTGGCGGTCGGCGTCGGGCTCGGCGTGCCACCGCCGCCGGCCACACCGCCGACGGTGATGGTCCAACGGCCTGGACTGCCGGACTGCACCTTGCCCTCGAAGTCGACTCCGGCCGGGTGCACGTCGTCGTACGGGAAGGCGTACCCGAGGTGGTCGGGGGTGGTGTTGTGCAGGATGCGGGCGTAGTGGTTGGTGCGCGGCCGGGTGTAGAAGGCGGCCGGGTTCTCGGCGGTCGGCTGGTAGGGGTTGTCCAGCAGGGTGGTGCGGTTGAAGGCGGCGGCCAGCCGTGCGCTGAGATTGCCCATCAGGTCGTTGCCCGTGGTGAAGGGCGCGTCGCTGCAGGAGAAGATCGAGAGGGTCGACGGCTTGGCGAAGCTGCCGACTCCGGGGAAGGAGAGGACATCGCCGTTCACCCGGCCGGTGACGGTTCCCCAGGTGAACTGGGTGTCGATGCGCAGGTCGGTGGAGCGGTACTTGTTCCACACCTCGTCGACGTAGCCGTCGAAGTAGCCCCGGAACAAGCCGCTGTTGCCGCGTATCGCCAGGTTGGGGCTGAGTGCGCGCAGGTCGCGGCCGCCCGCGGTGACGATGAGTTTGCTCCAGTCGCTGCCGTCGGCGGCGGACTGGGCCCGCAGCGCGGCGGCGACCCGGGACAGGCCGTCGGCGGGTAGCCCGCGCACCGTCTGGATGCCCTGCCCGGTCTCCAACTGGAAGGCGATCGGCAGGGAGACCATGTCGACGAACGTGATGTTCGCGTACAACTGGTCGCTGTTGAAGGTGAATTCGCAGAAGTCGTGAGTGACGTTCGCGTTGGGGTCGGTGGGGTTGCTCACCGAGGGCAGGGCCAGACCGCCACCGCGGTTCACCAGGAAGGTCAGCTTCGCGCCGACCGAGAAGTAGATCCGGCCGCTGTCCAGTCGCGGCAGGGTCACCCTCCGCGCCCCGGCGCCGGACGCGTTGAGCGGGATGGCGCAGTCGGCCCCGAGCGGGGTCTGATCGTTGGCCGGGGCCGGCGGGTGGTACAAGCTGGAGCCGTCGGCCTGGATGAAGGCCCAGTTGCCGCCGGCCGCCGGGTCGCGGCCGACTACGTAGGCGTACACCGTGTTGCTGCCGGTGGTGTTGACCAGGTCGAGGGGGAGCGTGGCGGTGGTGGTCGCGTTGGCGCTCACCTCGAGCCATGTGGCCACGGCGGGTACCGCCAGGGCCAGGCCCGCTGTCACGGCGAGGAGTTTTCTGCGGGGCATCGTTCGCTGGTGGCGAGCCGTCACGGTGGGGGTCCGTTCTTCGTGAGGGGGTGGGGAGCGGTCGGACACAGAGGCGGGGGAGGAGGGAAGGCGGTGGGGTGGGAGGGTCAGCCGACCGTCCACTTCTGGTTGGCCGCGCCGGTGCAGGTCCAGGTCTGCAGCCGGGTGCCGTCGGCAGAGGAATTGCCCTTGGCGTCCAGGCACTTGTTGGCACCGGTGTTGGTGAGGTCGCGGGCGGCGGTGTACGTCCACTTCTGGGCGTTGGTGCCGTTGCAGGTGTAGAGCTGCACGACGGCGCCGTCGGCGGCGGAGCCGCCCGCGACGTCCAGGCACTTGCCGAGGGCGCGGACGGTGCCGTCGCCGCCGATGGTCCACTGCTGGGCCGCGCTGGCGGTGCAGTCGTGCAGCTGGATGGGGGTGCGGTCGGCGTCGGAGCCGCCGGCGACGTCGACGCACATGCCGCCGATGCCACGGATCGGGCGTGCGGCGGGGGTGCCGGCGGAGGAGGCGCGGACGTAGTCGACGGTCATCGTCTGAGGGAAGGACGTGGAGGCGTCCGGGCTGCCGGGCCAGTCGCCACCGACCGCCAGATTGAGGATGACGAAGAACGGGTGGTCGAAGACCCACTTCTTGCCGCCGGTGTCGGCCGGCGTGAGGGTCTTGTACGTGGTGCCGTCCACCGACCAGACGAGGGAGTTCGGGCTCCAGTCGACGGCGAACACGTGGAAGTCGTCGGCGAAGGCGCGGCCGCCGGGCAGGCTGTAGGCGGCGCCGAGGCCGCCCGCTCCGGAGTAGCCGGGGCCGTGCACCGTGCCGTGCACGGTATTGGGTTCGCGGCCGATGTTCTCCATGATGTCGATCTCGCCGCTGCCCGGCCAGCCCACGCTACCGAGGTCGTTGCCGAGCATCCAGAAGGCGGGCCAGATGCCCTGGCCGCGCGGGATCTTGATGCGGGCCTCGAAGCGGCCGTACGCCTGGGTGAAGGTCTTGGCGGTGTTCAGCCGGGCCGAGGTGTACTGGCACTGCCCGTACCAGCAGCCGAGGCCCGCGTCGGTGTTCTTCCTCGCGGTGATGACCAGGTTGCCCTGGCCGTCGAGCGCGGCGTTCGAGGTGCTGTTGGTGTAGTACTGCAGTTCGTGGTTGCCGAAGCCCGAACCGCCGGTCTCCAGAGTCCACTTGGCGGCGTCGGGAGCGCGGCCGGCCGCGCCGTCGAACTCGTCGGACCAGGTCTGTGCGACGACTGCGGCACCGGCGTGCGGGGTGACGGAGCCGGTGAAGGACAGGAGCACCGCCGCGACCAGGGCGATGGTGAGGAGGAGCGCTGCTCCGCCGAAGGAGCGGCGACGTGCGCGATGAACTGCGGCCATGGGCACGGTTCCTTGTCTTGGGGGAAATGGAGAGGGGTGGCGGCTGGGGCACGCCCAGTCATGGCGTAGTGATCCGAGAGCGCTCTCAGGTGTGACGCAACGGCGTGCCGAGGCAGTGAGTATTACGGAGGGGTAACCGTCATGGCAACGTGGGGCGTTACTCCTCGCACGCATCTGACCTGCGGTTATCTCCGGCGAGCCCCGACTTAACGCTCTCTTAAGGCTGGCTTGATGCAGAGGGGGCGAGTCGCGACCCGGTGTTCGTCGGCCGGGCGGTCGCTCGCGGGTACGCGGCACGGCCGTCGAGGCCGTGTGCTCCCGGCCGCGAAAGCGGCCCCGGCGAACGGTTCCTCGTCCGTGAACGGGTGTCCGGCGCCGCGCAGTCCGTCGACCGGCGTAGCGGCCCTGGTCCGCGACACCGAACGTCCGCGACACCGAACGTCCGCGACGCCGCTCGCCCGACGAGAGGCGCCGCCGGCCCCGACGGGAAGCCGTGCGGACGGGTCCTTCCGGGTACTCAGACCCGGAAGGACCCGGGCGCCGTGGCGGTTTCAGGCGTGGTCGGCGTCAAGTGGCGTGCGGTGTCAGGCCGTGTGCAGCGTCAGGCCGTACCGGCCGAGGATCTCGTTGATCGGCTGGAACCACGTCTGGCCGCCGGACGAGCAGTTGCCCCAGCCGCCGGAGGTGACGCCCTGGGCCTGGTCGCCGCTGAGGAATGACCCGCCGGAGTCGCCTCCCTCGGCGCAGACGCTGGTCTTTGTCATCTGGTAGACGGCGCCCTGGCTGTAGTTCACGGTCTCGTTCTTGGCGAGGATGCTGCCGCAGTGCCAGCGCGTCGTGGATCCCGACCGGCAGATCGAGGCGCCCACGGGTGCCTCGGCGGAGCCGCGTACCAGCTCGTCCGGGACGGTGCCCCAGCCGAGCACCACCGGTACGGTCCACCAGCCGCTGTGGATGCCGACGTAGGCGTAGTCGTTGCCGGGGAACGAGGAGCCCTGGAAGATGCCCATCGCGGACCCGTCCCAGCCGCGCACGGCGGCCCCCGCCTGCGCGCAGTGCCCTGCCGTCACGAAGCCTCCGTACACGGAGAAGCCGATCGAGCATCGCACGTTGCCGGTGTAGTACGGGTCGCCGCCGACCGTGCCCGCGGCGTACGTACGGGGCGTCTGCGCCGTCTCGGCGACGGTGACGGGGCCGTCGGCCCGGGCCCGGTCGACGAAGTCCCGTACGGCGGGGGCTTCCCGCTCGGTGCGGATGACAGTGACGACGACGCTGTTGGTCCGTGGGTCGACGTGCCAGCCGGCCACGCCGGTGGGGGCGCGCAGTGAATCCAGGCGTGCTTTGGTACGGTCCAGCGCGGCGGCGCTGTGCCGGACGAGCCGGGTGTCGGCGCCCAGGGCCCGGACCTCGGATTCCTCCGCGCGGCCGGTCACCGCGACGACGAGCCGGCCGGTGGACGGCTCGAACCACGAGCCGCCGTACGCACCGCCCGCGGCTTGCCGTGCGGTCTTCTCCACGGCCGCGGCGGCCTTTTCCGCGCTCAGCCGCTCCTCCGCCTGGGAAGCGGTGAGCCCGAGGTCCCGGCGCATCGCGTCTAGCAGTCCGGCCGTGGCGGACGGCGCCGCGGCGGGTTCCGGCAGCGGGGCGGCGCTCGCCGCGCCGACGTGGGCGGCGCCCAGAGCGACGGTCAGGAGTAGGGCGGCGACGGCGCCGCGTAAGGGGGTGGTGAGTGTCATGAGACCTCCTGGAGTGGGGGATTCGAGCGCTTGAGAGCGCTCTCACAGAGTGTCGGGCGTTACGCTAGCCCACCATCATTGTCAGGTCCATACCAAAATGCGGTTCGTCCGCGGTGAACCCGCGCCCGGCGCCGGAGGGATCCCCGTCCGCCCCGGTGGGACCGCGCTACGTACACGCACAGGGCGAGGTGCCCTGCGGTTGGCAGCCCGACGCCTCGATCGGCGGCATGCACAGGAAGTCAGCCGCGCGGAGAAACTCGTCCTGGCCATGGTGCCGTTGGCATCGCTCGCGAGGACGGCGAGGAGGGTCTGGTTCGACGTCTTCCGCGTCTTGCGCCCAAGGCCCCGCGTCAGCCGGTTCGCACCGCCGTCACCGTGAAGCGCTCGACATCGGAGATGTGCCCGCCGGTGGACGCGACGACGGTCAGGACCGGGTCACTGGCGCCGGTGAACGACACGGTCGTGTTCCAGGGCTGCGCGTTTCCGCCGGCCGGAATGCAGCAGGAGGCGCCGATCGGGGCCGTGGACGAGGGTTGGCGCACGTCCACACGGATGCTCTCGTCCACACCGCTGATCCGGCCGCCAGCCCTTATCGGGGAGCGCACGGCTGATCCGTATGCGGGAGCGGTCAGTGAGAACGTCGTGTCGTCGGTGCCCACCACTTCCCAGGGGGCATCCGGGCCGGCGCCGTACCGTACGAGGTGGATGACCGCGACCGTGCTTCTGTAGCCCTCGGCGCCAGGGGGCAGGTTCAAGCCGACGCCGATACGCGCGTCGCGGCCAGTGACGGTGCGCTGGGTCACCCGGCCGACGTCCTTGAAACCGAGGTATCCCTGGGTGAAGGCGAGCGCGGTCCGCTCCGGGTCGAGATGCCAGGGCTGGTGGCCCCCGGATCGGTACTTCTGCTGCCAGGCCTCGGCCTGGGCGAACGTGGTGAACGGCCACAGGGGCTGGAATGCGGAGCCGAGTGGCGGCGTGCCTGCGTCGGACCCGGGCGCAGTGGGCGCGGGCGTACGGGGGGTGGTAGCGGGCACGCTGGGTGCGGTCGGAGCTGCGGAGAGCGCCGAGGACGTGCCCGGCACGACGGAAGGGGATGGCCGCGGGGGCGCTTGCCCCCCGGAGCCGCTGCAAGCGGTCAGCGCACCCAACGTGGCTGCCGCCACGAAGAGCTGGGTGAGTCGGCAGAGTGGGAGCCGGATGTTCATGTTGACCCCAGAACCTCGGTACCGGACGTCGGCACCGCCTGAGCTGATGGTGCCATCAGTGGAGGCCGGCGGCGAGAGCCCCGGGGAGTGGAATTTGCCTGGCGGGGGAAGGGGCCGATCGACGCGCGGCACGGCGGACCGGGCTGGGTCGTGCGGTGGCCGGCGCCGTCCCGGTGCAGAGCAGCGGGCACGGGGGAGTGCCCCGCCTTGTTCCCGGCCCGAGCGCGTGCGGGCGTGGCGAATCGGCTGAGGGCCCAAAGTCCCTGGCGGAGGGTACGCCGGGGCCCCGGGACTATGCGGTGGCAGCGGCTCATGACTGGCGCTCGGCCTGCCTGCGGGGCACCTTCGCCGACGTTCGGCGCGTTCGGATCAGGGGACCGCGCGGTCACGCACCGCGTCCTGCTCGGCGCGACACGGGCTCGTCCCCACTCCGCAGCAGCGGGCTCCGGGTCACCCGGGGACCGGCCACCGCCGTACCCGCAGGAGTACCCGTACCCGCATTCGGCTGGGAGACCTGCGCAGGGTCAGGCGGGTCGTGTCGCAAAGCAGAAGAAGTGCTCCTCGGGCCCGGCGAGGGGATCCGCGGGTACGAAGGACGACGTGTGGTGGTGGAGCACTTCGAGGCCGGCTTCCCTCAGCTGCCGCAGGTGCTGGTCCGCGGACAGGCTGCTGACGGTCACCGGATGGCCCATCCACTCGATGTCCAGCCCCCGGATGTCGCCCGGGACCGTGGCCAGCACGAGGTAGCCGCCCGGCACGATCCAGGACGCCATCCGGTCGAGTGCGGCCGCGATGTCGGACTGGTCCATGACCAGAAGGGGGAAAAAGGAGCAGACGGCGTCGAAACCGGCCGCCCGCGGCACGTACGTGCGAACGTCGGCCTGCTCGAAACGCGCCCCCGGGACCCGCGCACGGGCCGTCTCGACCATGGCCGCCGAAACGTCGATTCCGGTCACGGAGTGCCCGGCACGGACGAGCACCTCCGCCGTGGGCCTGCCGGTGCCGCTGCCCACGTCCAGCACCTGAGCTCCGGATGGCAGCCGTTCCACGAGCCATTCCAGGGCCTTCAACTGCGCGGGCACGGACCCGAAAAGGTCCTCGTACCGCTCACCCAGCGCGTCGAACACCTCGGCCGCGCTCTTGCGTCGGGTCATGTCCCCTCCTCGTGTCGGCTGTTGCCACGTTACCGGCCGCCTCGCCCGGGCACCCCGGCTCTCCCGTTTCAACGCCGTAGCTGTGCTGGGTGACCTGACGTCGCGCGGAGAACGAGAAGCTCGGCCTGTAGCCAGGCGGACTCCGCTGTCGGCACCCCCTCGCAGGATCGCGCTGCCTGACCTGAGGGTTTCGGCGGCGGCCTGTGTGGAGCGGGCTGCGGAGTGGTCAGCGGCTTACGATCCGGCTTGTCCGCAGAGAGGTCTGTTCCGCCGTGGCTGAGCCTCGGATGCGGGCGTGGCGTTGCGTCGGCTGCTGAGCACCCGGACCGAGCAACCGGCGCAGGACCGGTGGGGGAGCGGGGCAGGACTGACCCGGCCTGCAAGATCCCCGCGTCAGGTCAGGCACCGCAGAATTCTGCGTCGACGAGCCGCTGTTCGTGGATGTTCCAATCGCCGTTGAAGTTCAGTGACAGCACGTGATCTCCGTCTGGCGTCGCCATGGTCTGCGAGATGGAGCCTTGAATGCCGCCGTTGTGCCCCCATACCTCGGTGCCGCACGACAATGTCATCCTCATCAGTCCCAGGCCGTAGGAGAAGGTGGGCATGTTCTTGATCGAGACGGTCGTCATCATCTCCCTCAGCTGAGGCTCCTTCAGGAGCCGACCGGAGAACAGGGCCCGGTAGAACCGGTTGAGGTCGTGGTTGTTGGAGATCATCTCTCCGGCGGCGCCCGCGAAGGAGGGGTTGAGTTCCGTGACGTCGTAGATCGCGCTGTTCGGCTCTCCCGGGCCGGCGAGCTCTCCGGTCAGTTTTGAGTAGGCGCGTCCGCTGGGTCCGGGGACGCGGGCGCGGGTGCCCGGCAGACTGGTGGACGCCAGGTGCAGGGGGCTCAGGATGCGCTGCTCGATCTCGTGGGCGTAGGAGTGGCCGGTGGCCTTCTGGATCACCATGGAGGCGATGACGTAGTTGGTGTCCGAGTAGCTCCAGTCGTCGCCGGCGGCAAAGACCGGCCGGTGTGTCATGGCGAGCCGGACGATCTGGCGGGGCGTCCACGTGTCGTAGCGGTGCTTGAGGAAGCCGGTGCCGAACTCCTTGCGCTTGAAGTCCTCGTCGTCGGTGTAGCTGTAGATGCCGCTGGTGTGGTTGAGGATCTGCCGTAGCCTGATCTTGCTGCCGTCGTTCCCGTTGCCCTGCACCAAGCCCGGCAGCCAGTGGTCCACCGTGTCGTCCAGGCTCAGCTTCTTCTCCTCCGCCAACTGGAGCATCACCACGGCCACGAACGTCTTGGTGATCGAGCCGACCCGGAAGCGGTCATCGGCGCGCGGCTTGCGGCCGGTTGCCAGATCCGCAGTGCCCGCATGTCCCGCCCAGGTGTCGTGTCCCTGCTCGGCGAGCACGATGCCCCCTGGCGCCCCGTCCTGGACGACCGAGTCCAGGGCCGCCTGGGTGGCCGCGTGCCCGCCGCGTGCCGCCGAAGCGTCCGGGGTGCCGGCAGCCGACGCCGGCAGAGCGGCGCTCATCACGACCGTGGCAACCGCCCCGACGGCAGCGACCCGCAACCTGCGCTCCCCGCGGCTGTGGCCGCCCCTCGTGGAGGTACGTGACCCGGTGCCTGCGTGTCCGTGCTCGTACACGAAGAACTCCTGTCGCTGGTAGGTGACGACTTGATCTGGACCCAGTATTTTCGATCAAGGTCCGGACCCGGGATACCGCCAACCACCCGCTTGAAGGTGGGGATACCCCCCGATACGTTTTTCGTGGCTCGGCAACGGGACCTCCGGCCTTCGGGGCGATCCGAGGGGTGGTGTCACCGGTCCCGAGGGCATCGACGGACCGCTGATGAGGGGGCTGCGCACCGGCTTCGCCCGATCCGGAAGACCTCTCCGTACCGTGGATGTGGCAGCTCGGTGCCGAGGCAAGGCCGGACGAAAGCGTGAGCGGAGGGGCCCGCACGTGATCGACACCGGAGACATCGACGTCTTCCTCGGCCTGGACGTCGGCAAGGACCCTTGGCTCCGTCCGGCTGCTGGAAACCCGACTCCACTAAGCGCTGCGCAGCATCACCGCTCCAGAAGCGCCGCGTCCCCGCCCTGGTCCGACACTGCGCAGCCTGCACCGTGGCCCTGCCGGCCGTACCCGCCCAGGCGGTGCTGCAGCATCGTCCGCCGGGGCGTCAACTTCCGTCGGTCAGTCTTCGGTCGAGGACGCCTACGAGTCGCGCTCCCGCGCGGTCGGTCCCGCGGCGCCCCGGCTTGCCACCTGCCGAGGCCGTCTCCAGCCGCAGCCGCGCCGTACGTCCGCGCAGTGTCAGCGTCATCAATTGGTTGCCGAACCACGGTCCGCCGGTGCGTTCCCACCGGACTGCGGGTCTCGCGACCCGTCCGTGGCGGGCGAGGAGATGTCCGATCCCCTTGGCGAACCGGCTCCAGCCGAAACGGAACCCAACCCTCATAGCCCTCGGCACGGAGTTGTGCAGGGGTGAGCAGGTGAACTGGAAGATGCGGGAGTTCGGTTGCTTTCCGGTGGTCCAGACGGGCTCCGCCACATACGCGTGGTGCACGTCCCCGGAGAGCACGCACACGGTCGCCGGGGCAGCCTCGGCCCTCCCCGCCTCGGCGACCGTCTCCGTCAGCCTTTCGAACGACGAGGTGAACGCCGCCCAGTGCTCCAGGTCCGCCCGCCGGCGCAGCCACTCACCGAAGCGCGCCCAGCGCGGTCCGCGTTCGCCCCGGCAGAGCGCCGCGTGCCAGCCCTCCGCGAAGTGGACCATCGAGGGCAGCAGCCATGGGAGCGAGGTGCCTACCAGCAGGTGGTCCACACCGCCGGGATCGTCCAACGCCTGCGTCCGCAGCCAGGCCGCCTCCTCGGCGTCCAGCATCGCCCGGTGCTGCTCCTCCAGCACCCGCGCGGCCCGGGTGTCGACCATCAGCAGCCGGGTGCGGCCGAAGTCCCTGCGGTAGCTCCAGCGCACCGTCGCCGGGTCGGCGTCGGCGCGTTCGGCGAAGGCGCGCAGTACCTCCGTGCCGTCGCCGGCGGCCAGTACCGCCGCGTACAGCTCGTCCTTGGCGAGCTCGGCAGGGGAGAGGTTCCCGAGGTGTTGGTAAACCCAGTAGGACATCAGGCCGCTGGTGATCCGCTCGCGCCACCACGACGTTGCCCGCATCTCCGCTACCCAGGCGGCGCTGGTGTTCCAGTCGTCGATGACGTCGTGATCGTCGAAGATCATGCAGCTGGGTACGGTCGAGAGCAACCAGCGCAGTTCGGGGTCGCCCCAGGACTCGTCGTAGAGGTGGCTGTACTCCTCGTAGTCGGCGACCTGGTCCGGCGGGGCGGCGGAGCCGGTGCCGGCGGCCCGCCGATGCCGGGCGATCCAGGCGTGGGTGTCGGCGGACGTCTCGTCGGCGTACACCTGGTCGCCGAGGAGGAGGAGAACGTCCGGACGCTCGGCCTGCGGGTCGGCGGCGAGCCGGGCGGAGAGGGTGTCGAGGACATCGGGGCCCATCGGATCGGGCTCGCCCACAGCGGGCGCCGCCCACCGGCACGAGCCGAACGCGACCACCGCGCCCGGCGCCGGGACCGGCGGCGTGTGGATGGTACTGGGTGGCTGGGGCGAGTCCGCGAGGGGCCAGACCCGCTCGCCGTCGAGCAGCACCTCGTACGTTGTGGCGGACCCAGGGGCAAGCCCGGTCACGACCACCAGTGCGTAGTGGTGACCGGCGACGCGGAACGTGGGAGCCGAACCACCGCCGCCGTCCGGGCACCGGACCTCCGCCGTGCACGCCTGGTCGGTCTCGACCCAAACCGTCGCGCTCGTGCCCGACTCCCAGTCCACGTGTCGCAGGAGCGGGCCCAGCCTCAGAACGGCCATCAGGAGTCCCCTTCCGGTGCTCCGCACGGTACAGAACGGCCGCTCTGTACAGTACTCGCTGGCCTGCTTCGGGGAACGGTGCCGCCGAACCTCAGTGCCGCGGTCGATGCCGAGGGCGGATCGGCTGCCGGACCTCCTCGGCGACCGACTGCGAGGCGCCCGACCTTCGCCTGCTGGAAGGCGGTGAGCGCGCCGGGATGCTCGACGCCCCTGCGCACGCGGTCCACGACGTGCTTCGCTCCCCAGGCGACCGCGGTTTACCACTACGCGGGGTATTCGAACCCATCTGGTGCCGCAGAAGGTAGGCGCACGGGATTTGCGGCGCTCGATCGCGACCGAGATGACTGCTGATCACGTCGTGCAAGGCGCCCCGGCCCGCGCCGCGTAGGCGTGTACGCCCGAGGCGGAGCCCCTTCTGTTGTACCTGGTTCGTCGACCTCGCCAGCCAGGACGCACGCATCGGACGGGTTGGACGCGGCGACGCCAGCGCTGCCAACGGGGGTGCGCGACCTCGACCGACGGACAGGTCGGCGGTTCGACCGCCCTCACTCGCACAGGAGGTGACTGGGCGACAGTCCATGGGAAGTGGAAACGTCGCAAACGGTGGGCCCTTCGTTAACGAACCGAACACCTTGCGTCCATGTGCAATGTGCAATGTCACATGTCATGAGCGGTTCGGGTAAGCCCGAGCGGCCACCAGACAAGGAGAAGTCGAATGAATCGTCTTGCCCTCATCACCGCAGCCTTCGCAGGTCTGACCGTCTTGACTGTTGCCCCGGCAGGCGCCGCCAGCACTGAGCAGAGTGCCACCTCCACCTCCACCGCCACCGTCACCTCCTGCGGCAGCACCGGTCTCCAGGCCGCTCTTGCCACCAGAGTGTGCGCCGGCATCACCGGCAACTCGGTCGAGTTCTACGGCACGGTCTCCCTCGCCGGCCCGCCCTCTCCCGGCAGCCCGGCGCCCGCCCCGAAGGACCTCATCACGTCGGTGACGTCCGAGATCGTGGGCAGCGGCTCGCCCGATACCCGCAACAGCCGGGTCATCTTCACCGCCACGACCATCAAGGTGCCCGGCGCGACCACCACGGTCCCCTGCGGCTCGACCATTCGCGGCACCTTCGCCGTGGCGTCGTTCCCCTGGACGGCCAACCCGGTCGTCCACGAGGTCACCATCTCCTGCTGATCACGCTGACGGCTCCCGCCTAGTCCCGAGGGCAGGGGCGGATCCCGGCGCTGAGAGCGGGCGATGCGCCTGGGGAGGCGGTATCCACGACGGTCTCCCCAGCGTCGGCGGCGTCCGTGCCGGCCTTCGGGGGCTTCCTCCGCGCCACGGTCCTCCTTGAGCTTGTCTCGAACGGGTTCAGCGCATCGTGCTGACTCCCGTCCCGGAAGCCGCGGGCCCGTCTCCGAACCGGAGACGGGCCCGCGGTCATCGCCAGGTTCGCGAGGTCCTCACCTCTCCCGTGTGCCACGGCCACATCGGTGTCGGCACCCCACACGTCACCGAACCTGTGTCCTGGCCGTCTGGCGCAGGCCACGGGGCAGTTCGCGCCGTACGGCAACCACACGCCACACCCTCCGGACCGGCCGGCGCATCCTCGCCCGCTGCCTTCGGCTTCAGAGCCCAGAGCGCGGGGGCCTGTGAGCCGCCGGGGCGCCCGCAATATCATCCGTAGGACGCTTGGCCCCGTCGCGCGTCCCGTCCGTCGCCCGTGGTTCACGTCCGCGGTCTCACCGCCGATTGGCAGCCGGCGGCAGAGCCGACTACTTCCACCTTGCCGTGCCGCGCTCACGATCTGAGCGCCGCACGGAGACGGATGTGCGCCCAGGCGTACCGTGACCGCCGCCGCGCGGGGAAGGCCCAGCCTGCCCGCGGCGCCTTCGCTCTTGCCGGGCGTAGCGTCGACGTCCACCTGCGGAACATGCGCGAGGCTGTGCTGCAGGGAGGCGTACGGTCCGGGGTGTTCGCCTCGCCGCGTGGGGCTGTGTCCGATGGACACCCCAGCGGTTCTGATCCCTGGCGGCCAGATCAACCAGCAACGCCGGAAGATCGTCTCAAGAGCGCTGATGTGCGAGGCGGAGCCGGAGGCCAGGAGTCGCATTTCAGGGCCATGAAAGAGACCGTGAATGCGGAGTCGGGTGCGGACGCGCAGCATGGAGGCATGGTTGTGCTCTCGCGGCCGGAGAGACGTTCGAAGGCCTCCGCGTCCGGCCTCGGACCGGGATCCCCGTCGAGCGGCTCCCGTGCGGGTGCCGACCAGGAGGGCTCCGGGAGCCGTCGACGCCCGATGCCGCCAGGCCTGCCCCGAACGTCCTGCACGGCTCTCGCATCCCTCCTGACGGCCGTCCTGGCCACCGTGCCGACGGGCCCCGCCCACGCCTTCACCGGTGACAACCACGAGGACATCACCCGGGCCGCACTGCCCTGGGAGCCCATCACACTGACCGAGATGGCCGACGCCCGCGCCGGGGCGATCAATGCCAACGACCATCCCCCGTACTTCGACGTCGGCCCCTTGCACTGCGACAACGCCGACTACCTTGCCCCCCGCTACGCCCCCGACTACCCCCGCACCCGGTACGAGGCCACCACCGAGCTCCTCGCGTGTCTCCGCACCTCCGTCACCCGCTTCCGCAACGCGGTCGAGGCCGCCGACGGCCTCGTCGACGCTGACGGCAAGGTGCGCGCCGACCAGAGCGACCTGTCCTCGCACTGCACGTGGGACGGGAAGCCCGGGCGGGCCAAGTGCGCCGTCCTCGAACAGCTCGGCCGCGGCTGGCACCAGATCGAGGACTTCTATGCGCACTCCAACTGGAGCGATCGGCCCGCGCCCGGCCCGGTCGGCCTCGACAACCCGCCCGGCCTGGAACGTACCGACGTCGCACCGTTCCTCGACATCCGCCGCTACAGCGCCATGAAGGACGCCGACTGGACCCGCGACGCCCGTGAGCGTATCCCTGCGGACCTTGCCACCGGCTGCTACACCGACATCGATTCCACCGGGGTCAAGCTCGCCGACTGTGATGGGCACGTCGCCCACAACCGTGCCCTGAACAAGGACACCGCCGCATCGGCCCGGTCCAGGACGGGTGACAACTTCCGCCACGCGACAGCCGGCGCCACCGCCGAGCTCACGCGCCAGTGGAACGACTTCAAGGCCGAGCTGCTCGCGAAGTACCCCGATCACCGACGCGGCGCACAGATGGTCTGCGCCCTCGTCCACGATGACCCGGTCGGCGCCTGCCCCTGACAGGGGAGGAAACGGTCGGACGCATGGTCGTCTCGAACTGCTCCACGATGACCCCACCTCAGTCCGGTCACTGCGCCCCGATCAGGCCGTGAGGACTTTGTTCTCGGCCTGCTGGAACTCGGCTGCCGTGATCTCGCCGCGGTTCTTGAGCTCGGCGAGCCGGGACAGTTCCTCCGCCGCGCTGCCGGCTCCGGCGCTCTGGCGCACGTAGGAGAGGAACTGCTCCTCGTTCCGCTGGGCGTGCTTCAATTCGCGTTCGCCCATTCCACGTCCACGGGCGATCACGTAGAGGCGAGTCGCCGATGGCCCCGTCGTTCTCGCGGCATCCCATGCGATGTTGAACAACGTGGACATCGGCGTAGTCGATCTCGACCGTGTCGCGGTGATGTCCTGCCCTCCCATTCGGCGAGTACGTAGTGGTTGGCGGTTTCGTTGAGGCCGACGGCGGCGCCGGCACTGACCACGCTGCGGCCCCACGCTTCGAGGAACTTCGCGGCCAGCTCCCCGTAGGCGTCCGCGAACGCGTCCGCGCCCCGGCCCGCCCCGGCGGACTGGTTGTACTTGTTCAGCACGTCCACGAGGACGGCCGCCCGCTCGCCGTGCGCGAACTGGGCGCCCTTCACCAGGGCGGCCGCGTGCTGGACGTGCACCGGCTGGACGTCGAAACCCCCGTTGGCGGAGGGAGGGGGAGGGGCGGCCATCAGGCGGCTCCCCAGCCGCGCAGGACGGCCCGGTGGGCGGAGGCGTAGGTGAGGTGGCCGTTGACGACGATGTCGTGCAGCCAGGCCCGGGCGGCTGCAAGGTCCTGTGCGGCCTCAGTTGGCGGAGGCGCGTCGTGTTCGGGCAGTCGAGTTGTTCGAGGACGGCGTCTCGAATGCGGAGATCGCGCGGGCGGTGGGGGTGTGTGCCGGGAGTGTCCGGCGTCGGCGGCGGGTGTGGGAGCAAGGCGGTGCTTCGGCCCTCCGGCGACGGGCAGCCACCGGACGCCCACCCGAGCTGGACGAAACCCAGCTCGAGATGGTCCGGGCCGCGTTGGAGCAAGGCGCCCAGGCGCATGGTTTCGAGGCCGATCTGTGGACCCTGGAACGAGTCGGCGCGGCCGTCACCCGGGCAACGGGGGCTCCCTGTTCCCTCAGATCAGCCGCACCTACTCGCCCCGAGGGCGGACTCCGCTCCTGCGGCACCGGCTGAACTGGAAGCGCGCGTCGATGGCCTGCCTTGGGTTACCACTCCACCGACCCCGATCGCGGGGCCCGCCCGTGCTTCCACCTCAAGCCCGGCAGCTACGACACCGCCGGGCTCATCGAGGTCCTGGAGCAGATGAAGGTGTTCTACCGCGGCGAGCGGGTGGTTCTGGTCTGGTACGGCCTGTCCGCTCACGGGAGCCGGGCGATGCGGGCCTGGGTCGCCGAACAGGACTGGCTCGCCCTGGAACGATTACCCGCCCGTGCTCGCGAGCTGAACCCGGTGGAACTGCTGTGGTCCTCGCTCAAAAGGCGTGAACTCGCCAACCTCGCCGGAGACCACCTCGCCGATGTCGCCGACGCCACCGAGCAAGGCATCCACCGCATCAACACCCACCCACAACTGCCATGGTCATTCCTCGCCCACACCGGCCTGACCATCCACCCACCACACCCACCGAACTTACGAAAGGATCAGTAAGACGGATCTGCGCCCAGGCCTACCGCGACCGCCGCCGCGCGGGGAAGGAGCAGCCCGCCCGCGGCGCCCTCGCGCTCGCCGGGCGTAGCGTCGACGTCCACGTGCAGCACATGCGCGAGGCCGTGCTGCGGGGAGGCGCATGGCCCGGGGTGTTCGCCCTCGCGGCCGCGGACGTCGAGGACCGCCCTGAAATGCTGGTGCGCGGGGACCCCCAACGGCGCGTGGGAGGCTACGTCGGTCGAGAGTGTTTCCTGGCAGGAGCCCCGTATGAGCCGTCTGGTCCCGAGCCGGCCGTGCCGGCGCCCGGCAGCAACCCGTCGGTTTCGGCGCTGTCCCCTTTCCCCGCTCTTCGTGGTGGGCACGATCCTCACGATCACCGGAGCTGCGCTCTACGCCACGCCGGGGCAGCGGCCGGGGCTGATAGCCGCCGGGGCGATGATCGCGGCGACCGTCGCCGCTTGTTGGTGTGCCTCCCGGCAACGATGATCACAACCCGACACCAAGGTGATCATGCGCTGAGGTACGGGGCAGACAGCCTCCCGCCTGGCGGATACGGTGTAAAGAACGCGTCAGGAGCTGGCGCGCGGTGTGCCGGGAAGTCTGGTCGGCGTCCTGGGGGCAGTGTGCCC
>NZ_JBEXPT010000137.1:0-16527 GCF_040612195.1 Streptomyces sp. NPDC006450
ATTTTTTGTGGTGTTTTGTTTGGTGTTTTGGTGCTGGCGCTGCCGGGGCGGGGGGGGGGGGGGGGGGGGGGGGGGGGGCCCCCGCACCCCCCCCCCCCCGCCCCGTCATGCGACCGGCACGAGGGCTTCCACGCGTACGTCGGCCAGCGCGGCCAGGTACCGCTCCGCGTCCAGGGCCGCCGCGCAGCCCGAGCCGGCGGCGGTGATGGCCTGGCGGTAGATGTGGTCCACCACGTCGCCCGCGCCGAAGACGCCGGGGATGTTCGTACGGGTCGTGGGCGCCTGGGTCTTGAGGTAGCCCTCGTCGTCCAGTCCGAGCTGGTCGGCGAAGAGTTCCGTACGGGGGTCGTGGCCGATGGCGACGAACAGGCCCGTCACGTCCAGGTCACGGGTCTTGCCGGTCAGGACGTCGCGCAGGACGACTCCGGAGAGCATGCCGCCCGTCTCCTTGATCTCGGCGACCTCGCTGTCGAAGGCGAAGGAGATCTTGTCGTCGGCGAACGCCCGGTCCTGCATGGCCTTGGAGGCGCGCAGGGTGGAGCGGCGGTGGACGATGGTGACCGAGCGGGCGAAGCGGGTGAGGAACGTGGCTTCTTCCATGGCGGTGTCGCCCCCGCCGACCACGACGATGTCGCGGTCGCGGAAGAAGAAGCCGTCGCAGGTGGCGCACCAGGAGACCCCGCGGCCGGAGAGCGCGTCCTCGTTCGGGAGGCCGAGCTTGCGGTAGCCGGAGCCGGTCGCGATGATGACGGCCTTCGCGCGGTGGACCGTGCCCTCGGAGTCGGTCAGCAGTTTGATGTCACCGCTGAGGTCGACGGAGACGATGTCGTCGTCGATCATCTCGGCGCCGAACTTCTCTGCCTGCGCCCGCATGTTGTCCATGAGGTCGGGGCCGTCGATGCCGCTGGGGAAGCCGGGGAAGTTCTCGACCTCGGTGGTCGTGGTGAGCGAGCCGCCGACGAATATGGAGCTGCCGAACAGCAGGGGCTTCAGCTGCGCGCGGGCCGTGTACAGGGCCGCGGTGTAACCGGCCGGTCCGGAGCCGATGATGACGACCTCGCGCACCTCGTCGGTGGCGGCGTCGGTGGCGGCGTCGGTGTTCGTCGTCATGATGCGGTCAGTTCTCCTGCTTCTTCGCGGTCTTGGCGTCGATCTCGGCGATCAGGCCCTCGATGAGGTCCTTGATCTCGTCGCGGATGGGGCGGACGGCCTCGACTCCCTGGCCTGCCGGGTCTTCCAGCTGCCAGTCGAGGTAGGTCTTGCCGGGGAAGTACGGGCAGGCGTCTCCGCAGCCCATGGTGATGATGTAGTCGGACGCCTGCGCGGCCTCGGAGGTCAGCACCTTCGGCTTCTGGTCGGAGATGTCGATCCCCAGCTCGGCCATGGCAGCCACGGCGGAGGGGTTGATCCGGTCTCCGGGGACGGAGCCCGCGGAGCGGACCTCGACGCGGTCGCCCGCGAGGTGGCGGAGGAACCCGGCCGCCATCTGGGAGCGGCCCGCGTTGTGGATGCAGACGAACAGGACAGAGGCGGCAGGAGCGGAGGACATCTGTTCTTCCTTGGGGTGAGATCTGCTGCGGTGGAGGAGAGGCGGGGACGCTCAGGGGGCGAGCTGGGTGAGGAGCTCGGTGACGTGGGCGTCGCCGGCGTCGCGGATGTCGCGTACGACGGCGATCGGTGCGCCGTCCGGGTCGGCGACGGGCCAGTCGAGGGAGCGGCGGCCGGGCACCACGGGGCAGGCGTCACCACAGCCCGTCGTGATCACGATGCCGGCGGCCTCGACGACCTCCTCCGTCAGCGGCTCGGGGTAGGCGTCCGAGAGGTCCGCGCCCACCTCGGTGAGGACCTGGGCGATGTGCGGCGCCGCCTCGTCGGCAGGGTGAGTGCCCGCGGAGGAGACGGCGACGCGTTCGCCCGCCCGGTGGGCGAGGAGGGCGGCGGCCGTCTGGAGGGGCGAGGAGGGCGTGGGCACGGCGGTCCTGTTCCAGGGAGCCAGTAAGGTCAGCTCGGGCTGGTATCAGCCCCTACTGATGTGACAGTATCAGCACATGATGACGTCAGTCGACACTGAACTGATCCGAGTCCTGGCAGACCCCCTCAGGCTTCAGATCGTGACTCTGCTCTCCCGCGAGACGCTGTGCACCACGCACCTCGTGGAAGAGACCGGTGCCAAGCAGACCAACCTTTCCAACCACCTGAAGGTGCTCAGAGAGGCCGGGGTCGTGGAGACCGAACCGTGCGGCCGCTTCACCTACTACAAGCTGCGCCCGGACATCATCGAGGCCGTCGCCGGTCAGTTCGCAGACCTCGCCCGGACCGCGCGCGCCACGTCCGAAGCGAACATCAAGCGGTCCTGCCCGTAGCCCGCTTGGATTCCCCCTCACCTGCCCGAGGAGAACCGTTGTCCGTCACCGAGCCCGTCGCCGCCGCACCCGCAGCGGTCACCGCGATACCCGCCGACGCGCCACCCCGGCCCGCGCCTGGCGCGAGCCCGCCCGCCAGTCCGCTGGTGGCCCGTGCCGCCGCCGAGCTGGTGGGCTCCGCCGCCCTGGTCGCGATCGTCGTGGGCTCGGGCATCCAGGCCACGCAGCTCACCCAGGACGTGGCCCTCCAGCTCCTGGCCAACTCCACGGCCACGGTCTTCGGCCTCGGTGTCCTCATCGCCCTCCTCGGCCCGGTCTCCGGCGCCCACTTCAACCCGGTGGTCAGCCTCGCCGAGTGGTGGAGCACCCGCCGCACCGGCGGCGGTGTCACCGCCCGCGATCTGGCCGTCTACGTACCCGCCCAGATCGCCGGCGCCATCGCGGGCGCGATCCTGGCCGACGCGATGTTCGGCGAGCCGCTGGTGAAGTGGTCCACGCACGACCGCTCCGCCGGGAACCTCCTCCTCGGCGAGGTCGTGGCCACCGCCGGTCTGATCCTGCTGATCTTCGGCCTGGCGCGGACGGACCGTCTGCGCTTCGCCCCGGTCGCGGTGGCCTCGTACATCGGTGCCGCGTACTGGTTCACCTCCTCCACCTCCTTCGCCAACCCGGCCGTCACGATCGGCCGAGCCTTCACGGACACCTTCGCGGGCATCGCCCCCGCCTCGGTCCCGGCGTTCGTCGGCGTGCAGCTCGTGGGCGCGGTGGTGGGCCTGGCCCTGGTGGCGGTCATCTTCCTGCGCGGCCGCAACGATGCCGGAGCGCCTGCGGCATGACGCGTTCCACTGGTGTGGTGGTGATCGGCGGCGGCCAGTCCGGTCTCGCCGCCGGCTACCACCTGCGCCGCCTGGGCATCGAGCACGTCATCCTCGACGCCCAG
Source organism: Streptomyces sp. NPDC006450 (assembly GCF_040612195.1). Classification (NCBI taxonomy): domain Bacteria; kingdom Bacillati; phylum Actinomycetota; class Actinomycetes; order Kitasatosporales; family Streptomycetaceae; genus Streptomyces; species Streptomyces sp. NPDC006450. The sequence continues at coordinate 3,304 of NZ_JBEXPT010000137.1, forward strand.
GCGGGCGCGGGCGGGGCCTGGCAGCACACGTGGGACTCGCTGCGGCTTTTCTCGCCGGCCGCGTACTCCTCGCTGCCGGGCCGGTTCATGCCCGCCCAGGAGGGCGAGGTCCACCCGGACGCCGGGCACGTGGTCTCGTACCTCGCCGACTACGAGAAGCGGTACGAGCTTGCCGTCCAGCGGGGCGTGTGGGTCTCGGCCGTCCACCGCGACGGCGACTTCCTGCGCGTGGAGACCGACTCCGGCGACTGGCGGGCCCGAGCGGTCGTCAGCGCGACCGGGACCTGGACCCGCCCCTTCCTGCCCGCCGTCCCCGGGCGGCGCGAGTTCCAGGGCCGCCGGCTCCACACCGTGCAGTACCGCAGCCCGGCCGAGTTCGCCGGGCAGCGCGTCATCGTGGTGGGCGGCGGCAACTCCGGAGCCCAGATCGCCGCCGACCTCGCCCACGCCGGCACCGACCTGACCTGGGTCACCCAGCGGTCTCCCCGCTACCTGCCCGACGACATCGACGGCCGGGCCCTCTTCGATGCCGCCACCGCCCGCCGCAAGGCGCTCGACGCGGGCAGCACGGACACCGGCGGGGTCGCCTCCCTCGGCGACATCGTCGCCGTGCCGCCCGTACGCGCGGCTCGTGACGCCGGACTCCTGCACGCGAAGCGGATGTTCACCCGGCTCACCCCCACCGGCGCCGAGTGGGCCGACGGCACCTTCGCCGAAGCGGACGCGGTCATCTGGTGCACCGGCTTCCGCCCCGCCCTCGCCCATTTCTCGTCGATGCGCCTGCGGGGCACCCACGGCCGCATCGCGACCGCCGGTACGCGCGCCCTCGACGAGCCACGGCTGCACCTGCTCGGCTACGGAGACTGGACCGGCCCGGCCTCCGCCACGCTCATCGGCGTCGGCCGCCCCGCCCGCGATGCCGCCCGCGAGATCGCCGACCTGCTGGGCCGCTGAGCTGCCACGGCAGATGGCGGGGACACCACCGGATCGCCGGCGGGGTTCCTGCCCTCTGCGGTACCGGCAGCGGCAGCGCGGATCAGCCGGGGCGACGCGTCGGCGGGACCCCTTCTTCAAGGACTTCATGACCCTCGCGGACCTCTACCGCTACCCGACGCAGCACTTCGACTTCCACCGGCGCCAGCTCACCCTGAACGGCGGGCTCAACTGATCTTCGGGCTCCGGCGCTCGAGCAGGACGACGTCGCGCCACGCCCCGCGGTGGCGGCCGATGCGCATGCGGGTGCCGATGACGCGGAAGCCGGCCCGCTGGTGCAGGGCCAGGCTCGCGGTGTTCTCGGGGAAGATCCCGGACTGGATCGTCCAGATGCCCGCCGCCTCGGTCGACGCGATCAGTGCGTCGAGCAGGGCGCGGGCGACCCCGCGGCCCCGGGCACCGGGATCCACGTAGACGGAGTGCTCGACCACGCCCTCGTAGGCGCAGCGGTCCGAGACCTTGGACGCGGCCACCCAGCCGAGCAGCTTCCCGTCCTGGTCGACCGCGACGAAACGGTGCTCGGGCAGCCTCGCCGCGTCGAAGGCCTCCCAGGTGGGGGCCTCGGTCTCGAAGGTGGCGTTGCCTTCGTCGATGCCGGCCCGATAGATCTCCAGGACCCTGTCGGCGTGATCGCGCGTCATGGGGACGATGTTCACGGCCGCCGCCCCAGGATTGCCGACACGGCTGCCGGGAAGCACTCCAGGCAGGCGGCGTTGACCTCGTAGCTGACGGAAGTGCCCTGCCGCTCGGGCAGCACGAAGCGCACCTCGGCCAGCAGCTTGAGGTGGTGGGACACGGTCGACTGGCCGATGGGCAGTCGCTCGGTGATCTCCCCGACCGTCAGCGGGCGCCGCTCCTCCGCCAGCAGGTTCAGCAGTCGTACGCGCATGGGGTCCGCCAGGGCCCTGAACCAGCCGGAGTACGTCTGCGCGTCCTCGGGACTCAGTCCTTGACCGGCTTTCGTCATCTCAGTCATCGATCATCGACGATAGTCGATGAATGAGATGTCCGGAAGCCTTGCCCGCAGACACCGACGGGCAAGCGGATCAGGCGGAGCGGCCCAGCATCTGGCTCATCGCGGCGACGACGGCGGGCTCCACCCGGTAGTAGACCCAGGTCCCGCGACGCTCCGAGGACAACAGCCCCGCCTCCTTGAGCTTCTTCAGGTGGTGGGACACCGTCGGCTGGGAGACGCCCACGTCGGAGATGTCGCAGACGCACGCCTCGCCACCCTCGTGCGAGGCGATCGCGGAGAAGAGCCGCAGGCGCACCGGGTCGCCGAGGGCCTTGAACATCAGCGCGGTCCGCTCGGCCTCCTCGGCCGTCAGCGGGCGCTCGGTCAGCGGCGGGCAGCAGGGTGCCGCGGCTTCGTCTTCGAGCACGGGCAGCAGCTTCGTGGAGGGCATGGAGCAATCCTCCCTCCAAATTCGACGGATGTCTATGTTGACGTACGTCTATGCGTGGTGGGATGCTGACCCCAGAAGCACATCGACGTTCATCGAATCAAACCGGGAGCCTGTCGTGAGCACACCCATCGAAGCCCTGCCCGTCGTCGTCATCGGCGCCGGCCCTGCCGGCCTCGCTGCGGCTTCCCACCTGGTCGAGCGCGACATCGAGCCCCTGGTCCTGGAGGCCGGGCCGGCCGCCGGCAGCGCGGTACGCGAGTGGGGGCACGTTCGCCTCTTCTCCACCTGGTCCGAGCTCGTCGACCCGGCCGCCGAGAAGCTCCTCGCCCCCACCGGCTGGACCGCCCCCGATGGCGCGGCCTACCCCTCCGGCGCGGACTGGGCCGAGCAGTACCTCCAGCCCCTCGCCGACGTCCTCGGCGACAAGGTCCGCTACGGCGCCCAGGTCACCGGCGTCTCCCGCCTCGGCCGCGACCGCATCGTCGACGCCGACCGCGAGGCCCAGCCCTTCACCGTCAGCATCCTGAACGCCGACGGCACCGAGGAGCGCCTCACGGCCCGAGCCGTGATCGACGCCTCCGGTACGTGGTCCACGCCCAGCCCCATCGGCGGCGACGGCCTGCCCGCCCTCGGCGAGAAGGCTGCCGCCGACCGGATCTCGTACCGGATCCCCGACCTCAAGGACCCGTCCGTCCGCGCCCGCTACGCCGGCAAGCGCACCGCCGTCATCGGCTCCGGCGCCTCCGCCTTCACCGCCCTCGCCTACCTGGCCGAGCTCTCCGAGGAGAAGTCCGGCACCCACTCCGTGTGGATCCTCCGCCGCGGCATCAGCGGCTCCACCTTCGGCGGCGGCAGCGCCGACCAGCTCCCCGCCCGCGGCGCCCTCGGCCTCGCCGCCAAGGCCGCCGTCGACAACGGCCACGCCGACGCGGTGACCGGCTTCCGCACCTCCGCCGTCGAGAAGACCGGCAACCAGCTGGTCCTGATCGCCGAGGACGGCCGCCGCCTGGACCCCGTGGACGAGGTCATCGTCCTCACCGGCCTGCGCCCCGACCTCACCTTCGTGAACGAGCTCCGCCTCTCCCTCGACGAGCGCCTCCAGTCCCCCGCCGACCTCGCCCCGCTGATCGACCCGAACCAGCACTCCTGCGGCACGGTCTACCCGCACGGCGTGAAGGAGCTCTCCCACCCGGAGAAGGACGTCTACCTCGTGGGCATGAAGTCCTACGGCCGCGCCCCGACCTTCCTCGCCATGACCGGCTACGAGCAGGTCCGCTCCATCGCCGCCCACCTCGCGGGCGACCACGAAGCCGCCGAACGCGTCGAACTCACCCTCCCCGAGACGGGGGTCTGCGGCGGCGCCGGCCTCTTCGACCAGCCCCAGGCGGCCGAGGAGACCAGCGGAGGAGGCTGCTGCGCGGCCCCGGCCGCCCTCACGATCGGCGCCCCGGCCTCTTCCGGCGGCTGCTGACCTCCGTGCACCACACCCAGGCCGACGCGGCCGCGACCGGTCCCCTGTCCCGGTCGCGGCCGCGCGCCGCGCTGCCCGCCCTGTGCGCCACACAGATCACCAGCTGGGGCATCGTCTACTACGCCTTCCCCGTCCTGCTCCCGCGCCTGACGGCCGACACCGGCTGGTCCACCAACGCCGCGACAGCCGCCTTCTCCCTCGCGCTCCTCGTCTCCGCCGTCGCCGGCATCCCCATCGGCCGCATCCTCGACCGCCGAGGACCGCGCGCGGTGATGACCGCGGGCTCCGTCCTCGGCACCCTCGCACTCCTCGTGATCGCGACCGCCCCCAACCTGGCCGTCTTCACCCTGGGTTGGGTACTCGCGGGCCTGACGATGGCCGCCACCTTCTACCCACCCGCCTTCGCCGCCCTCACCCGCTGGTGGGGCCCGGACCGCATCCGCGCCCTGACCATCGTCACCCTCGCCGGCGGTCTCGCCTCCACCGTCTTCGCACCGCTCACGGCAGCCATCGCGGAGCACCTGAGCTGGCGTGCCACGTACGCCGTCCTGGCCCTGATCCTCGCCACCGTCACGATCCCCGCCCACGCCCTGGCCCTACGCGCCCCCTGGCCCGCCGCCCCACCCCAACCACCCACCACTCACGGCACCACGCCCATCCCGCGCAGCCGCCCCTTCATCCTGCTGGCCGTGGCCTTCACCCTCTCCGGCTTCGCGATGTACGCGGTGGTCATGGGCTTGATCCCGCTCCTCACCGAACGCGGCGCCACGCCGACACAAGCCGCCTGGGCACTCGGACTCGGCGGGGCGGGGCAGACACTGGGCCGCACCCTCTACTCGGCCCTCTCGACCCGCACATCCGTCACCACCCGCACCGCCACCCTCATCGCCCTCGGCGGTGCGACGACGGCGGCACTGGCCTTCACCCCGGGCCCGATGCCGCTGCTGATCGCCCTCGCGGTCCTGGCAGGAGTCGTCCGAGGCAACCTCACCCTGCTCCAGGCCACCGCGGTCACCGACCGCTGGGGCACCACCCACTACGGCCACCTCTCCGCCGTCCTCGGCGCCCCGGCCCACATCGCGGGGGCATTGGCCCCGTGGGCCGGCGCCGCCCTCGCGGGCCCGCTCGGCGGCCACCCCCACCTCTTCGCGGCCCTGGCCTCACTCTCGGTCGTTGCCGCCTGCCTCACCCTTGGCTCCTCCTGGGATCGCCGTACCCAGAAGGAGATTTCACACCGCACGTGACGCGCGTCCCCCTCCACCGACGGGGACGCAAAGACCGCAGAAGGCCTCACACCCCCCAAGAACTGAGCCGCAGAGCCCCCCACTGATCCGCTACCCTGTCCCTGGGCTGCCCTTGTGGCAGCCCAGGACCTTGCCGAGGCGAGCCGGACTCTCACGCGGAGTGTTCAGCCACGTTCCACGCAAGGCCCGCCTTCGTAGCTCAGGGGATAGAGCACCGCTCTCCTAAAGCGGGTGTCGCAGGTTCGAATCCTGCCGAGGGCACAGCGCAGAGGCCCCCAGCCGATCTCGGCTGGGGGTCTTTGGCGTCCGCGGGTGGCGTGTTGCCGAGGCGGGAGGGGGAGCCAGGGGGCGGCTGTGTCCTGGACTCGGCATGTCCGGCACAGGACAGGGTGGGCTCGGGAGCCCCGGCCGGATGTCTTCCGGGGATTCGGTGCCGTACGCCCTTCGATCGAGCGACCGATCAAGCTAGCCTGACGCACGTACGTAGGGCATGTGAGCTGCGCTGATGGGCCCGTGCGTGGTCTTCCAGGGGGTGGGCGGCAATGGTCGGTCGGCTAGAGCTCGATGACGTGACCGCATCGGTCTACCGGTGCAAACTGGCCAACCCCCAGGACGGTGTCCCGGAGCTGGCGGAGCGCTTGGCGCTGACGCCGGACGGCGTGCGCCGCTCGCTGGCCCTGCTCGGCGAAATGGCGCTGCTGCGCGGTGGCGGGGGCGATCCCGGGCAGGGGCGCGCCATCGATCCGCAGCCCGCGCTCCAGCTGCTCCAGGCCCGCCAGCAGGCCGAACTCGCCGCCCAGCAGCAGCGGATGGAGGCCACGCGGGCCGCCGTCGTCGATCTGATGGCCGAGATCGCCGACTCCTCGTCGCGGGAGTCTCCCCAGTCCGGAATCCGGTACCTGGAGGGCATCGACGCGATCCGGGACCAGATCGAGCTGCTGTCCGCGCAGGCCCGCTCCGAAGTGCTGTCGTTCGCCCCCGACGCGCAGATGTCGCAGGCGGGCGTCGAGGCCGCCCGGCCGTTGAACCTGCGCAACGTGGAGCAGGGCATCGTCATGCGAACCGTCTACCTCGACGGCATCCGCCACGACCACCGCGCCCGGGAGTACGCGACGTGGCTGGAGAGCATCGGAGCCCACATCCGCACCAGCCCGGTCCTGCCCAACCGCCTCACCATCGTGGACCGCCGCAGCGCCCTGGTGGCCGTGGACGCGACGAACACCGCGGCCGCGGCGGCGCTGGTCACCAGTCCGGGGCTGATCTCCCTGCTGGTCACGCTCTTCGAGCACATCTGGCAGGCCGCGACCCCGCTCGGCCCGGCGGCGGCGCCCTGCGAGCCGGAGTTCCTCACCCGGCAGCAGGTCGCGGTACTGCGGCTCATGGCCGAGGGGCGGACCGACGAGGCCATCGCCCACAGCCTGGGCGTCTCCACGCGCACCGTGGGCCGGGTGATCACCGGGCTGCTCGCCCACCTGGGCGTCCGCAGCCGGTTCCAGGCCGGGATGCGCGCGGTCCAGTACGGATACCTGTCGCCTTCCTCCCCCTGACCACGTGGCCGCACCGGTTCACCGGCCCACCGGTTCACCGGCCCACCGGATTCCGGTGGTGCTCAGGCCACCAGGTCGGCGTAGAGGATGACGTTGTTGGTGCGGTGGCCGTTCTCGATGTCGCCGCCGCAGGTCAGCAGGCGCAGCTCGGGGCGGTCGGTGTCCCCGTAGACCTTGTCGGTCGGGAAGTCCTTCTTGGCGACGTCCTCGATCTCGCGGATCGTGAACCTGGCCGTCTTCCCGTCCTCGCGCGGCACCTCGATCAGGTCGCCGAGCTTGATCTTCTTGACGTTCTTCATCACCGCGGGACCGTACTTCGTGTCGAAGTGCGCGACGAGGACCGCCGGCCCCTTCTCGCCCGGGGTCACGCCCTGGGTCCACCAGCCGGGGTTGTCCGCGTCGGTGTCCGCGTTCGGCACGCCGAGCTCGCCCGTGGCCGGGTCCACCGTGAGGTCGACCATCTTCTTCGCGTCCACGCCCGCCGCGTCGATCTTCATCCCGGTCGGCTTCGACCCCGGGAGGGCGGGCGCGGCCTCGCCCGTGGGAGCGGGGGCCGCGGTGCTGCCCACCTCGGGGTCCGGCGGCAGCCCGGCCCTGCCGCCGCCGGTGCCGCACGCCGTGAGGGTCCCGCACGCGGTGAGGGCGGCGAGCGCCGCGACGGCGGCGGTACGGGCAGTGGTGCGCATGAGTGGTTCCCTCGGGTCGGCGTCGCCTGCGGTGGCGACGACCACGACGGTACGAGGGTCATGTCTGGGTCATCCGTCGGCGACGTAACAGCCGGCCGGACACCGCCCCGCGAAGCCGTTAAGACCGCGATGCCGTTAAGACCGCGAAGCCGTGGGACCGCGAAGCCGTTGAGACAAAGGCCCTCCCGGCCTGAGCCGGAAGGGCCGCATCACGACAGGGAGGTGGACTCAGCCTTCGGCCCCGCCCTCAGCTGAGGCCCCTGCTGCGCTCGCCGATGCGGTCGCCCTGCGGGGTCCCGGCCCGCTTGAGTTCCGCCTTCGTGTGCGCTCCGCCCTTGACCTTGCTCCGGACGGGGCCGGAGAAGCCGTGCGCGTGCTGCACGGCGCGGGGCAGGTGGGCTGCTTCCGCGGCCTTCGCTACAGCCGCCTGGAAGTCATGCTTCTGCTCTTTGCTCATCCCGTCGTCACTCCCTAAAAAGACTCGGGGCACCCAATCGGACTACTGGGATCGTATGCATATAAAGGGCCCAACGCACCCGGACCGGACGTAAAAATTGGTCGATCAAGGACGCGGCGGAGCCGGGCGCTCCGGCGGCCCGAACATCTCGTAGAGCAGATCCTCCGGACACGGGGTACCCCGCGGCAGCTGGTACTTCGCCGCGATCCGGTACTCCCCCGGCGCCGGGGCCAGCAGCTCCGTCCACTCGTCCCCGGTCCCGTCCGGGGCCGCCTTGAACAGGCATCCGGCCGTGTTCGCGTAGACCTTGGGCGTGGCTACCGCGCCCTTCGGCGCGGCCTTCCCGGCGGCCTTCGAGGCCTCCGTCTCCTGGGGCGGCTCCACCGGCTTGCCGGCGCCGTCCACCAGGCCCAGCCACGGGGAATGCGGGATGCGCACCATGACCCGGCCGGCCTGCTTCACGTCGACGACCAGCTGGTCGGCGCCGGCCCGCACCACCGTCGCGGGGCCGGTGACCAGGTTCGTGGGGTCCGTGACCTTGAAGAGCTGCCAGTTCGCGTCGCCCCACACCTGCTGGAGGTACGGGAGCCCCTCGCGCACCAGCTTCGCCTCGTCGCGCCCGCCCTCATCGGGTTTGTCGGCCGGCAGCACCACGTAGTGCACGGCCCAGCGCTCCAGCCACTCCCGGTAGCTGTCGGGCGTCAGGGTGTCGTCGTAGAAGACCGGGTTGCGCTCCAGGTCGGCCTGCCGGTTCCAGCCGCGCGCCAGGTTCACGTACGCGGGGAAGGCGGAGGACTCGCGGTGGCTGCTGGCCGGGACCACCTCGACGCGGCCCCTGTCGGCGCCCGCCTTCTGGAGCTGGTCCACCAGCGGGGCCAGCTCCCGGCTCCAGGAGGCCAGCGGGGTGGTGCGCACAATGTCGGTGACGCTGTTGACGGTGATCCAGGCGGTCACCCCGGTGAGCGCGAGGAGCAGCCCGTACCAGCGGCGCGTGCGCGGGGCCTCGTACGGGAGGGCCGCGAGCAGCACCACCCCGCCGAAGAGCATCGCCAGCCGGGTCACGTTCGAACCGACCTGGGAGTCGATCGCCCAGGTCAGCGCCACCCCGAGGGCGTAGATCGCGGACGCGGTCCGGACCGTCTTCCAGCTCTTCGGTACGAGGACCAGCGCGGCCACCGCGCACCCGAACGGCAGCGCCGCGGAGATCAGCTTCATCGGCTGCGTCCCGGAGAACGGGAACAGCCAGGCCGACAGCCCGACCACTGCCGCCGGGGCCAGCCCCAGCGCGTACGCGCCCGGGCGCCGCTTGTTCAGGAACAGCGCGGCCGCGATCACCCCGAGGAACAGCCCTGCGACCGGACTGGAGGCGGTGGCGACCGCCGCGAGCGGAGCCGCCACGGCGGCCTTCGCCCAGCGCCGCTCGGCCCATTTGCGGGGCCAGCAGAAGACGGCGGCGACGGCCCCGAGCGCGAACATCACGCCGAGCCCGAAGGTGACGCGGCCCGACAGGGCGTTGCACAGCAGCCCGTACACCCCGGCCAGGGCGGGCCACAGGGGCTCGCGGACGGCGCCGCGACAGCGGGTCAGGATCATCGCGAGCAGCCCGGCCGAGACCGTACCGGCGATCATCATCGTGGTCCGGACGCCGAGCACGTGCATGACGTACGGCGAGACCACGCTGTACGAGACCGGGTGCATGCCGCCGTACCAGGCGAGGTTGTACGCCGAGTCGGGATGGCGGCCGACGAACTCGGCCCAGGCGTCCTGTGCGGCGAGGTCGCCGCCGCTGTTGGCCACGGCGAAGAACCAGATCAGGTGCAGCAGCCCGGCCAGCGCGGTGGCCACGGCCACCGGGTGCCGACGGGCCCAGCCGAGGGCGCGGCGGACGGGCCCGGGGCCGGCCTGCGGGCCCGGGGCGCCGGGGGCATCGAGGGGTTCCGGGTGTTCCGGGCGTCGGGATGCGCGGGTGGCAGCCTCGTCCCGGCCACGACCCCGGTCCCGGCCCTGTTCCCGGCCCTGTTCCTGCCGCTCAGCGGTGGTCACGCCGACGTACTCCCCACTCCGGTCACCTCGGGTGCGTCCCTCGGTTCGTAGACGCGGTCCGGCGCCTCCGGGTTGCCCCCGGGGCGCCGGGCCCGCTCCGCACTCGTGCGCGGCGTCGGCCGACCCGTCAGCGGTCGGCTCGGCGCTCGCCTCGGCCGACGGCCGAGGACGGCGCCCCGGCCGGCTCCTCAGCCGAGGCGCGTCAGCTTCTTGCCGATGCCGGGTGCGACGAGGTCGCTCTGCAGCGCCACCGGCACCTTCACCTGGCTGGCGCCCTCACCGACGGTCAGCACACCGATCTCCGAGCCCGCCTTGGCGGTCTGCGGCAGCTTGCCGGCGTTGTCCGCCAGCTTGGTGGAGATGGTGAGGGTCGGCCAGCCGACCGCTTCCACGTCGGCGGTGGCCACGACCGGGACCCGGGTGCCGAGTCCGTCGTCCACGTAACCGACGACCGTGCCCTTCTTGACCACGGTCTCGGCCGTGAGCATCTTCTGCGTGGCGAGCATGACGTCCTTGCTCGCCGCGATCGCGGTACCGAGGATCGGCACGCCGTGCTGGCCCAGCACCGCGCCGACGATCAGCTGGTTGGTCTTGCCGACCTTCTTCTCGGCGGCGAAGAGCAGGTTGCCGCCGGCCTTGGTGGTGGAGCCGGTCTTGATGCCGAGCGAGCCGTTGAACGGAACCAGGTCGTTGTAGTTCCGCCACTTCTTGCCCGTGGAGTCGGTCCACGACGGCTTCATCGTGATCGCGATCAGCTCCGGCATCTCGACGATCTTGAGGCCGAGCTTGACCTGGTCCTCGGCGGTGCTGACCGTGGTCGCGTCCAGACCCGAGGGGTCCGTGTACGTGGTGTTGGTCATGCCGAGTTCCCTGGCGGTGTCGTTCATCTTCTTGACGAACGCCTCCTGCCCGCCGTCCCAGCGCGCGAGCAGCCGCGCGACGTTGTTGGCGGACGGGATCATGATCGCGGAGAGGGCGTCCTTCTGCGAGATCTTGCCGCCCTCCTTCAAGTTGTTGACCGTGGACTCGCCCTCGGTCTCCTTCTTGCCGTCATCGACCGCCGTCTTGTCGACGGGGATCATCGCCCCCTCCTCCCCCTTCTTCATGGGGAAGTCCTTGAGGATGACGTAGGCGGTCATGGCCTTGGCCACACTGCCGATCGCCACGGGCTTCTGCTCGCCGAAGCTGCCGACGGGGCCGAGGCCGGCCGCGGCCATGTAGGCCTGGCCCTCCTTCGGCCACGGCAGGTTCGGGGCGCCGCCCTCGAAGGTGTACGAGGTGTTCGCGGTCACCTTCAGCGTCGGCGTGGGCAGCGGGCGCACGAGCTGGATGACGGCGACGACCAGCGCGAGGAGCACCAGGATCGGCGCGTAGATCTTGAACCGGCGTACGGCCGTCCGCGCCGCGCTCGGCGGCGGGGGCGGGTTGTTGGTGAGGTCCGCCAGCATGTCGAGCGGCGGCTTGGGCGGCAGCGGCTGCTGCGTGGTCCGCTCCGCGGACTCGTGCGTCACGGGGGTCCGCACCCCGGCGGGGACGGGAGTCCGCCCCGGAGCCTGACCCGGAGCCGAGGCCGGAGCCGAGGCCGAGGCCGAGGCCGGAGCCGGGGTGGACGCGGCCCTCGGAGCACCGGGGGCGGGGGGCGTGCCCGGAGTGGGCCGCGGGGGTACGTCGTCGCTGCGCAGCGGTACGAAGGTGCTCGCCCGCTCCCCGCCGACGGCGCGCGGGGGCACGGGCTGGGCGGCGCCGTTGCCCTGCCGGGGGGTGGGGTTGGCGGTGCCGGGCTGGGCCGCGCCGGGGTTGGCGGTGCCGGGGTTGAAGGCCCGGAACACGGCGGTCCGCTCGCTGTCGGCGGGCGCATCGTCGGCCGGGGCGGCCGGAGCCGGGGGCTTGACCGCACGGAACGCAGCCGTCCGCTCGCTGTCCTCCGCCCGGCCGACCGGAGCGGACCCGTCCCCGGAGCCGGGCTTGACCGCCCGGAACACGGCGGTCCGCTCACTGTCGACGGGCTCACCGGAACCGGAGCCGGAACCGGAGCCGCCGGGGCTACGCGGATCACCGGCCGCGGCCGGGGCGCCCGGGGTGCGCGGAGGAGCCTGGCCGCCGGAGGGCGCCTGCTTGCCCGGGGCGCTCGCGGAGGCCCTGGGGGCCGGGGCCTCCGGGGTGCCCGAAGCTCCCGGGGTACCCGGAATGGCCGGGGGGCGCTGGGTCGCCGGGGCTCCCGGGGTACCCGGAGAGGCCGGGGTGGCCGCGGAGTCCCGGGGGGCCGGGGTACCCGAGGTGCCCGGGGTAGCCGGGGCGCTCGCGGAGTCCCGGGGGGCCGGAGAAGCCGGGGTACCCGGAGAGGCCGGGGTGCTCCCGGAGTCCCGGGGGGCCGGAGTGCCCGGGGTGGCCGGGGCATCCGACGGGGTCCTGGTGCCCGACGCCGGAGTGCCCGGAGCCGAAGCCCCGGAAGCCGGGGCACCCGAAGCCGGGGTGCCCGTCGTGCGGAACACGGACGTGCGCTCGCTGTCGGCGGACTCGGCGGGCTTGGTCGTGGGCTCGCCGGCCGGGGCCGAAGCGGAACCCGCCGGGCGGCCGAGGGCGGCCGAGGGCGGCGGTGTGACCGTACGGAACACCGCGGTGCGCTCGCTGTCGACCGGGCCGGCGTCGGCGGCGGGCTCGCCCGAGGCGCCGCGCGCCCGGTCGGCTCCAGAAGCGGAATCCTCGGGCTGACCCGTACCGGCCGGAGGCGTCACCGTACGGAACGAGGCCGTACGGTCGCTCCCCGCCGAGCCGGCGGCAGCCGCGGGCTCACCCGGGGCGGCGTCGCAGTCGGTGTCAGAGGCGGAACCCGTGGAGCGGTCCGCGTCGGCCCGAGGAGTCACGGCGCCGAAGGCAGTCCTACGCTCGCCGCCCGCGGGCGCGGCCGAGGAGTCGGCCCCGGAAGCGGAACCGGAATCAGAAACGGAAGGCGCGGACCGGTCGGCGGCCGCCGAAGGAGCCGCCGGAGCGGTACGGGACTCGGCCGCGCTCCCGCCAACGGCGGGACCGGTCGCGGGCCGGTCACCCGAGGCACCGGAAGCACCCGAGGCACCCGCACGCACCGAAGCGGAATCACCAGAAGGTGTGGAATCGGCAGCCGGGGGCGTCACGGTGCGGAACACCGCCGTGCGCTCGCCCTCGACCGAGCCGACGGCATCGGAATCGGAATCGGAATCGGGAGCGGCGGAGTCAGCGGACTCGCCGTCCTCGGAACCCGATTCGGATCCCGATGCGGATGCCGAAGCCGAACTCGGAGCCGAACCCGCCGCAGCTGCAGCCGTGTCCGCGGGCCGGGCCTTGGCGGCCTCGGGCTCCGCGCCCGGCGCGCCCGGCTCGGCCGGCTCGGCCGGCTCGGC
>NZ_JBEXPT010000138.1:0-16475 GCF_040612195.1 Streptomyces sp. NPDC006450
CACGGCCGTCTTCTCCGCGTCGGCGGCGGCCAGGGCGGCGCGGGCCGGGTCGGCATCGGGGGCGGAGTCGTCGAGCCAGCCGGCCCGTACGGCCTCGGCGGTCTCCTGCTGGACCTCGGCGAGGCGGGCGCGCAGGTGCTCGGCCTCGCTGCGGGCCCGCTGGGCGGCCGTGGCGGCGGCGGTGGCGGCGCGGTGGGAGGACTCGCCGGTCTCCTGGAGGACGGCGGAGCGCTCCTCCTCCTCGTTGGCGGCCCGCTCGCCCTGCTCGGCGGCGGCGTGCAGGGCGCGTACGAGCTCGGTGGCGGCGGTGGCCCGGGCGGCGAGCGCCGGGGCGGCGTCCCGCTCGGCTTCCAGGATCGCGGCGGCGACCCGGGCGGAGCGGTCGGCGGCGCTGCGGTGGCGCAGGACGTGCTCGGCGGCCTGCCAGGCGGAGTGCAGGGTGCGGGCTTCGAGGAGCTCGCGGCGCTGCGCGGCGGCGGCCTTGTCGGCGACGGTCAGGGCCAGCGAGGCGTGCCGGTAGGCGAGTTCGGCCGAGACGGCGGCGCTGCGGGCGCGCGCGGACTCGGCGGCGGTGACCTGGTGGGCGGCGGCGGTGACCCGCTGCGCGAGGTCGGCGGCGCGGCCGCGCTCCTCGCCGGCGCGGGCGGACAGGCGCCGGGCGAGGGTGCGCGTACGGCGTTCGGCGCCGGCGTGGACGTCGCGCAGCCGGGTGCGGGTCCCGGCGGCCTCGACGATCTTGGTGAGGAGATCCACGGAGCCCGCGGTGAACTCCCGTTCGGCCATCAGCTCCGCGCGGCGGCCGAGTTTGTTGCCGAATCCGTGGACGAGGTCGGCGAGGCCGTCCGTGTCCCGGGTGTCGGTGACGGCGCGCAGCAGCAGGTCGGTGAAGTCGGAGTCCTTCTTGACCGCGAAGAGGCCGGCGGCCTCGCCCTCGTCGGCGTTCATCTCGCGCTGGTAGCGGAAGAGTTCGGGGTCGAGGCCGACCTCGGTGAGGTGCTCGTTCCAGCGGTCGTGGATCTCCTCGAAGTACACCTCGAGGTGCGGGTACGCCTTGCCGGCCTCGGTCAGGGCGTCGCGGAAGCCCTTCATGGTGCGGCGCCGCCCCTGGGCGCCGGAGGCGCCCTCCACGGGCGGGCGCACCGAAGTGGCCTCGGCCACCGGGAGGTTGTCCAGGCTCAGGCCCGGTCCGGGGCGGAAGGAGTACCAGGCCTCGGCGAACTTGCGCGGGTCGTTGGAGACTTGGCGGCCGCGCCATTCACTGACCTTGCCGACGACCACGCACTCGCCGGTCTGGGTGTGCTGCCATTCGAGCGCCACGTGGCCGCAGTCGTCGGCCAGCAGGAACTTGCGCAGGACGCCGGAGCTGGCGCCGCCCAGGGTGTTGCGGTGGCCGGGCAGCATCACCGAGAAGATCAGCTTGAGCAGGACGGACTTGCCGCCGCCGTTCTCCAGGAAGAGCACGCCGGCGGGTGCGGGACGGCGCGGCGGGCCGGTGGGTTCGTCCTCGAAGAACTCCGCCTGGGTGGGCGCCGGGTGGGGCACCGGCTCGCCGACTCCGCGCAGGTCGAGCACGGTGTCGGCGTAGCGCGCGCCGGCGGGCCCGATGGAGTAGAGGCGGATCCGGGACAGCTCGTACATGGCGGCGGACTCTCGTGGTCTTTCGTAGGTCGTACGGGGACGGGGGGCGGGGCGGCCGGTGGCGGGCGGCGGGCGACTCAGGCGTGGAAGGGCAGGCCCGCGTCGGCGGCGAGCTCCAGGTCGTCGCCCTCGGGCGGCGGCAGCAGGCTGGCGGAGCCGTCGCTGACGGGGACCACGCCGAGGTCGAGGAGCTCGGCCATGGCCGCGCTGCCCGCCATGTCGCGGACCTGGAGCTGGTAGCGGGGGGTGGTGCGGTACGTGCCTCCGGCCTCGTCCCCGGTGCGCTGGAGGAAGCCGGAGTCGGTGAGGAAGGCGGCGGCCTTGCCGACGATGCCGGTGGTGGAACCGGCCAGCCGGCGGGCGTCCTTGGTGGCGCCGGTCGCGCTGCGGCGGGCGTAGACCCGCCAGGCGGCCTCCAGGCCGGGGGCGTCGGACGCGGGGTCGGTGTTCTCGCCGAGTTCCTCGGCGCGCTCCTCCAGGCGGCGGCAGGTCTGCCGGACGAAGGCGTCGACGCCGTTGACGGTGATCCGGCCGATGTAGCCGTCGTCGGCGAGGTCCTCGGGGCGGGGGAAGGCCAGGGCCGCCACGGCGAGGTGGGCGAGGCCGTGCAGGAAGCGGTCCGCGGAGTCCGCGGTGGTGCGGCGGGCGTAGTCGCCCATGCGGACGGCGAAGACGGAGTCCTCGCCGGCGGCCACGGCCATGCCGGCGCGGGAGGACACCTCCAGGACGACGAGGCCGAGGCCGGTGGCGACGGCGTCGGCGAGCCGGGCGAAGGCGGGGTCCTCGCGGTAGCGGCGCAGCAGTTCGGCGTACTCGGCGTCGCGGGCGGGCAGCAGCTTGGGCTGGAGCCCGAACGCGACGAGCCGGGCCGCGTCGGCGGCGTCCGCCGGGGTGACGGTTCCCTGCGGGGCCTGAGCCGGGGCCGGGGCCGGGGCCGGGGTGGGGGCCGGTGCGTGTGCGGGTGCCTGGACCGGAGCCGGGGCCTCGTGCGCGTCGGGCTCGCTCCACGCGGGGTGCTGCTCGGCGTGGTGGTCGCTCACGGGTGCGTCTCCTCGGTGGTACGGGTGGTGTGAGTGCGGGTGGGACGGGCGCCGACTGCGTACGGCACGGCGGCTCGCGGCACGGCGTGGACCGGCCGGGCTGCGGCAGGCCCGGCAGGCCCGGCAGGCCCGGCAGGCCCGGCAGGCCCGGCAGCAGAGAGTCTTCCCCCACCCCGCCCCTTCCCGAAAGCAGGGGCGAGCCCCCACACCCCCGGGAGCGACCGCGCCGCCAGGTGCTCCGCCCCGGCGACGGAGCCGGCGGGCCCGGCTGCGGGGACGGCGATGCCCCGGACCCGGCCGGGCGCAGTCGTGCGGCGGGCAGCAGCAGCCCGGCCCGGCGAGCGGGCGGCGTCGGGCCCCGGCCTGGTGACCCGGCCTCGCAAGGGCACGAGGCCGGATCCGGGCATGGCAGCCCGGCGGCGGCGCAGAGGCACGAGGCCGGGCCCGGGCGTGACAGCCCGGCCGTGCACGGGCACGGGGCCGGGCCCGGGCGTGACAGCCCGGCCGCACGCGGGCGCGGGGCCGGGTGGGTGCGCGGTCATGCCGCCTCCGTGCGGTCCGCCGTCATGGCTGCCGCGTCCAGCAGGGCGGTGCCCACGATGAGGTCCGCGCCGCCGAATTCCGGGTCGTCGAGTTCCGTGCCGTCGTCGACCGCGAAGAGGAGCCGCTCCTCGCCCTGGCGGTACGCCGTGCCCACCGCCGGACTAGCCGCGTGGACGGCCAGCAGGGCCACCAGGTAGGGGAGGTCCGGGTCGGAGCGGCGCGCCTCCGCCAGGAGGCCGGACAGGCGGCGCGGGGCGTCGTGCGGGAGTTCCAGGAGCGCCATCGCGGCGGCGAGCTGCTCCTCGCTGAAGCGGCTGTCGTCGGGGGTGGCGATCAGGTCGGGCTCCGGCATCTCCACGCCGAGGTGTTCGCGCTCCACGGGCGGGGTGAGGAGGATCTCCACCAGGTCCGCGACGCGGACCGAGACGGGGGTGCGCAGGCCCGCGCCTGCCGCGAAGAAGGCGTCCGTGACCCGGATGGCCTGGGCGACGGGGAGCGGCAGCGAGGGGGCAACCAGCTGCCCGTACAGGTCGATGCCGGAGCGCGGCGCGGGGGCCGCGAAGGCCTGGCGGTCCTGTTCGGCGCGGAAGAGCGGTCCGGCGTCGAGCAGCCGGGACTGCAACTGCGTGTGGCGGCGGATGCAGTCCTTGACGATGTCGACCAGCTCGGCGGCGCGCCGCTTGTTGTCCGGCTCCTCCGCCTCGTCGCGGGCCTTGCGGATGTTGGTGAGGATCGCGTTCTCGTGGCGGTAGCGGTCGGCGACGTGGTCCAGGGCCTCCGCGATCATGTCGGGGACGGTCACCAGCCAGTCCACGGCCCGCACGTTGCGCCGGGTCGCGTCGAGCGTGCGGCGCAGGGTCTCCGCGTACTGGACGGTGCGGTAGCGGGCCTGCTCGGCGGCGAGTTGGGCGTCGGCGAGGCGGCCCCGGCTGATCAGGACCTCCAGCTTGACCTCGGCGGCGATCTGCGCGCTGGTGACGTCCGTGTCCAGGGCGCCCACCAGGACGTTGACGGCCTCGTCCGTGGTGCGCAGGTACACCGCGCCGCCGTAGCCCGGGACTTCCTCGATCAGCTTGAAGTCGTAGTCGCGGCGGACGTAGACGCCGTCCGGGCCGAACGTGCCGTAGATCGCGCGGAATCCGCGGTCGACGCTGCCGACGTTGATCAGGTTCTCCAGCACCCAGCGGGCCACCCGCTCGTGCTCGGCCGCGGGGCGCGTCGGCGCCTGGGCGGCGACGCGCGGCAGCAGGCGGGCCACTATCTGCTCGTGGTCCGCGCCGGTGTCGAAGTCCATGTTGAGCGTGACCAGGTCGATCGCGGCGAGCGCGACCTCCGCCATCGCGTAGACCCCGTACTCGCCGGCCAGATTGGCCTTGCGTACGTCGAGGTCGTGCAGCGGGGCGGTGCAGGCGAGCGCGCGCAGCCGCCGGGCCAGGCCCTCGTCGGCGGCCGGGCCCGACGCCGGAGAGGGAAGGGTCTTCGCCGGGGCAGGGAGAGTCACGGGCAAAGACTAGGCGCTGACCCTGACAACATCCCAAACGGGATGGTTCGCCCGATCCTCCTGCCGTCGGCACGAGCGCGGCCCGTGCCCTGTTCTACGCTCACCGCATGGCTTCCATGATCACGCCGGACACCCCGGCGGCCACCCCCGTGATCGATCTCAACGCCGACCTCGGCGAAGGCTTCGGGCGGTGGACGCTGACCGACGACGAGGCCCTGCTGTCCGTCGTCACGAGCGCCAACGTCGCCTGCGGCTTCCACGCCGGCGACCCGTCCATCATGCGCCGCGTCTGCGAGCTGGCGGCCGCGCGCGGAGTGCGGATCGGCGCGCAGGTCTCGTACCGGGACCTCGCGGGCTTCGGCCGGCGCGCCATGGACGTGCCGGCCGGTGAGCTGGCCGACGAGGTGGCCTACCAGATCGGGGCGCTGGAGGTCTTCGCGCGGGCGGCCGGGTCCCGGGTGTCGTACGTGAAACCGCACGGCGCGCTCTACAACCGCACCGTGCACGACTCCGTCCAGGCCGGCGCCGTGGTGGCGGGCGTGCTGCTCGCGGCCGGTCCCGCCGGACTGCCGGTGCTCGGGCTGCCCGGTTCCCTGCTGCTCGCCGCCGCCGGGCGGGCCGGGCTCCCGGCCGTCCCGGAGGCCTTCGCCGACCGCGCCTACACCCCCGCGGGCACCCTCGTACCGCGGGGCGAGCCGGGCGCCGTGGTCCACGACCCGGACGCGGTGGTGGCCCGCGCGGTGGAGATGGCCGCCGGGCACGCGGTGACGGCCGCCGACGGCTCCCGGATCCCGGTGGCCGCCCGCTCCCTGTGCCTGCACGGGGACACCCCCGGGGCGGCGGGTCTGGCCCTGCGGGTGCGCGGGGCGCTCGGTGGGGCCGGGGTCCGGGTGGAGGCCTTCGCGTGAGGGTGCTGGAGGCCGGCGCCGGGGCGCTGCTGCTGGAGGTGGACTCCGCCGAGGAGGTGGCCGCGCTCCACGCGGAGCTGCTGAGCCGCAGGGACGCGGGTGAGCTGGGCGGCGTACGGGACATCGTGCCGGCGGCCCGGACCGTCCTGCTGGACGGGGTACGGGAGCCGCGCGCCCTCGCGGCCCGGATCTCCCGCTGGCGGGTCGCCCCACTGGCCCCGGCCGACGGGCCGCCCCCGGTGACGGTCTCGGTGCGCTACGACGGCCCGGACCTGGCGGAGGTGGCCGCGCTGTGGGAGGTGTCCCCCGGGGAGGTGCCCGGCATCGTCGGCGCGATCACCTTCCGGGTGGCCTTCTGCGGGTTCGCCCCGGGCTTCGGCTACCTGACGGGCCTCCCCGCCCGCCTCCACCTGCCCCGGCGCGCGACGCCCCGTACGGCGGTACCGGCGGGCTCGCTGGCCCTCGCGGGCGAGTACGCGGGGGTGTACCCGCGCTCCTCCCCCGGCGGCTGGCAGCTGATCGGGTCCACGGACGCGGTGCTGTGGGACCCGGCGCGCGAGCCGGCCGCACTGTTCGCGCCGGGGGTACGGGTGCGGTTCGCCGAGGCGGAGGCCGCGCTGTGAGGGGGCTGGAGGTCGTACGGGCGGGCGCGCTGACCAGCGTGCAGGACCTGGGCCGGCCCGGGTACGCCCACCTCGGCGTCCCCCGCTCGGGGGCCCTCGACACGGCGGCGCACGCGCTGGCGAACCGGCTGCTGGGCAACCCGCCCGGGTCCGCGACGCTGGAGACGACCCTGGACGGCGTGGGTCTGCGGGCGGTGGGCGGCCCGGTCGTCGTGGCGGTCACCGGGGCGCCCTGTGCGGTACGGGCCTGCGGGCGCCCGGTGGCCTGGGGAGCCCCGGTCCTGCTGCGCGAGGGGGCGGAGCTGGAGGTGGGCCGGGCGGAGTCGGGAGTGCGCGGCTACGTCGCGGTGCGGGGAGGTTTCGCGGTCGAGCCGGTGCTGGGCAGTCGCTCGACCGATCTGCTGTCGGGCCTCGGCCCGCCGGTCCTGGTGGCGGGGGCGCTGCTGCCGGTGGGCGCGCCCGGTCCGGATCCGGTGGCCGGGGTGGATGCCGCGGCGGCGCCGGGCCCGTCGCCGGAACTGGTGCTTCCGCTGCGGCTGGGGCCGCGGGCCGACTGGTTCACGGCGGAGTCGGTGACGGGGCGGCTGCTGCGGGCGACGTACCGGGTCTCGCCCGCTTCGAACCGCATCGGGCTGCGTACGCAGGGGCCGCCGCTGGTCCGGGCCCGGGGCGGGGAGCTGCCCAGCGAGGGGATGGTGCTCGGTGCGGTCCAGGTTCCGCCGGACGGGCAGCCGGTGGTCTTCCTGGCGGACCACCCGGTCACGGGCGGCTATCCGGTCGTCGGCGTCGTCCCGCCGGGCCCCGCACTCGACGCGGCGGCCCAGGCCCGGCCGGGGGTCCCCGTCCGGTTCGTGCGGAGCCCCTGAGCACCTGCGGTGCGCGGCCGGTGAAAGGCTTCGGGCGGCGGGGCCGGGTACGGGAGCGCACACCTGCCGGTCACGCCGGCGGCGGTTCCCCGGACCGCACCCTCGCGCACGCCGGCGGCGCCCACGGCTCGCCCCCGTTGGCCGCCCGGCGGCACAGCGCCCCCGGTCCGTTTCCGGACCGGGGGCGCGCTGTGTCTCCGGGCGGGCTCGGGCGGGCCCGTCGGACCTGTCAGACGGCCGACTCCGGGGTGATGCGGCTGCGGACCGCCGACTGGACGTCCTCCTCCTCCGCCGGGTCCGCCGCCAGGCGGCGCAGGCGCGGGGCCACTCGGGCGTCGGCCGTCTCCGCGTGGCGGGCGGCCACCTCCCGGGTGGTCTCCTCGCAGTCCCAGAGGCACTCGACGGCGAAGCCCGCCGCGAAGGAGGGGTCCGTCGCCGCCAGGGCCCGCGCGGCGCGGCCGCGCAGGTGGGAGGAGGCCGTCTCGCGGTAGATGTGGCGCAGTACCGGCGCCGCGCAGGCGATCCGGAGCCGGCCGGCTCCGTCGACCAGGGTGAACAGCGGCGTGGAGTCCGGGCCCGAGCCGCGGACGGTGGAGCGGAGGGCTCCGAGGACGAGGGGGGCGTCCTCGGCTCCGCCCCGGGCGGCCAGGAGGGTCCCTGCGGCCGTTCCGAGGGCGTCGGGGCGCTGGACCCAGCGGCGGGCCCGCTCGACGGCGGCGGGGCCGCACATGCGCTCGTAGGCGGCTACGGCCGGCTCGTCGCCGGCGGCTTCGATGAGGTCCAGTACGGCCGGGTTCTCCGGCTCGGCGAGGACCAGGTGGTGCAGCGCGGTGGCGCGGGCGGCTTCTCCTGACGCGCCGGCGGCGGCCGCCAGGATCGCGGAGCGGTCCTCGGGGGTGGCCACGGCGGCGAGGCAGCGGGCGGCCGGGACGTGCAGGGGGGTGCCCCGGCGCAGTCCGTCGGCGGCCCAGTCGAAGACGGCTTGCACGCCCCAGCCGGGCTGGGGGCCGCGCGGGGTGAGCTGGCGCTGCCAGCGGTCGAACGAGCCCTGCTGGCGGGCGGAGCGCAGCCGCTCGGCGTAGGCGTTGGGCTCCGCCGCCTCTTCCCACAGGCACCAGGGCCTGGGTTCGTAGGCGTCGCGGACGGCGGCGGCGAGCCGCGCCTCACCCTCGGCGGTGGCGGGGAAGCGGGCCAGGACGGGGGCGGCCAGGGAGCGCAGTCCCTCGTCGTCGTCGCGCAGGGCGAGTTCGTCGAGGGCCCAGGCCCAGTTGGCGCCCGTGGCGGCGTAGCGGCGCAGCAGCATGAGCGCGTCGTCGCGGCCGTACGAGGCCAGGTGGCCCAGCACGGACAGGGCGAGGCCCGTGCGGCGGTCGTCCTCGTCGACGAGGTCGTCGACGCTGAAGAGGTGGGCCTCGATCTCGCCCAGGGGGCCGTCGAGGTCCAGGTACAGGCGTGCGTAGTACAGGGAGCGGTTCTCGACCTGCCAGTCCTGGCGCGGATCGCCGGCCACGCAGTGGTTGAGCGCCGCGAGGGCCTCGGCCCTGGGCGCCGCGAGTGCGTGCAGCGTGCCGTCGCCGCGGCCGCGCTGGAGGAGACCGAGCAGGGTGCCGCTCGGCGCTATGACTGGTTCGAACATGGGAATGGCCTCAAATCAAGCTGGGGACGCAACCGGGAATCGGAATTCACAGGGCCGCGTAACAGCATGTGAGGACGTCCGCCGTCTGGTTCCGCTCGATGTAGACCATTGCCTTCTCACTCTCGTCGGTGCTTCTCGGCCAGGGCGGCGGTCCCCCGGCAGGAGTGGGGGTCGGACACCCGTTGTGTCCTGCCCGCTCCTGCCCGTCCGTCCTGTCCGCGAATCGAATCCGACGCCATGATGACCCAGGCGGTTTGTGCGCCGCGACCACATTTAAGGCCGCCGTGACCAACCCGTGAGGTCTGGACCGGCCACGGACCGGCCAGGAACCGGCCTGGGGACCGGCAAAAGCGGACTACTTGGCTCCGAAAAGTTCCAGCAGGTCGGCCTTGGCGAACATGCGGGCCGTGTCCACGGCGGAGGGCGTTCCGGCGTTCGGGTCGGCTCCGCCGGCGAGCAGTGCGCGGATGACGGCCTCCTCGCCCTTGAAGACCGCCCCCGCGAGCGGGGTCTGGCCGCGGTCGTTGGCGCGGTCCGCCTCGGCTCCGCGGGCCAGCAGGGCCGTGACGGCGCCGGCGTGGCCGTGGTAGGCGGCGAGCATGACGAGGGTGTCACCGCGGTCGTTGGTGAGGTTCGCCGGGACGCCCGCGTCGACGTACGCGGCGAGGGTCTCGGTCTCACCCCGACGGGCGAGGTCGAAGATCTTGGTGGCCAGCTCGACGACGTCCTCGTCGGGAACGTCCGGGGAGTCCGGAGAGTCCTGGGAGCCGTTCTCGACGTGCTCACTCATCGGTCGTACCGCCTTTCACGGGCAGGGCTGCGCACGGCACTGCGTCCGTACGGGTGAAGCGTCAGAGTAGCGCCCGGACCTGCACATGAGAGGTGCGGGACGAGGCAATGATCACCCTGCGACCCCCGTGCCCCCATCCCGCCAGGCGCGCCAGCCGGGATGGGCCGGTCAAGTGAAAAATTGCCGGATTCACCCATATGCACCTTTTATCGCATTGATACTTCCTGTGAGCCTGGAAGAACTGATGGTGACTGTCCCCACCCACCAGGGAGAACTGACTCATGGTCCTGTCCATCTCAGGTGTCGTCCTGCTCGGCATCATCTGCTTCCTGTTCTTCAAGAAGGACGGAATGAAGCTGACGCACGCGTTCGTGTGCTCCCTCTTCGGCTTCTTCCTCGCCGGCTCCGCCATCGCGCCCAGCATCACGGCGAGCACGGCGAGCCTCGCGAGCCTTCTCGGCGGGATCAAGCTCTAGCGGCCCGGCCCCGGCACCCACCCGAAGCATCCACAACTCCAGGAGACGCCCGTGGCCCGGCGCCCACTTCCCCGCATCCTCAGCAGCGGCACCGTGTCGCTGACCCGGGGCCGCGACTTCGCTCGCACGGCCGCCGACAGCGCCACGGACGTCCTCCATCCGCTCCTCACCATCGGACGCGGCTTGCGCGTCCTGGCCTCGGCCGGACGCCGCAAATGGTGCGACACCCCCAAGGACAAGCGTGGTCCCGCGCTGTTCCTGGGAGCCGCCTGCGTCCTCGTGGTCGCGCTCGTCCCCTACGGACCCCTCACCGCCCTGATCACCCTCATGGCGGCGGCGGCCTGGCAGGGACGCGACCGCACCCCGGTGAAGACCGGGCCCAGCGATGCCGAGACCGAACGGCTCGGCTCCCTCTACGAAGCCCTCGTGCCGTACTTCTCCATCCCGGAGGACCCGAGCCCCCTCTTCGCCCACGGCGGGGAGTGGGACAAGGCCTTCAGCGGCTACGAGTTCGACGAGGCGGGCCGCGTCACCCGGCTCCACATCCGCTACCCGGCCTACTTCACCGACGGCGAGGCCGCCTCAAGGGCCCGGATCGAGGCACTGCTGCACGCCAAGTCCGGGCGCGGACGGGAGTACCACTTCGACTGGGACGAGGAGGGAAACCAGCTCGACCTGAGCGTGCTGGCGGCGCTGCCGACAGGTATCGCCGCCCAGCCCTTCGTGACGTCCCCCGGTGAGACCGTGCTCGGCTTCACCGACCCCGGCAGCGTGCAGCGCACCCTGCCCGTCCTGGACGGCGACGAGCCCCGGGACGTGCCTCCGGTCATCTGGCGCACCGGCTCCCGTTCCGCCGAGCCCCATCTGCTGGCCGTGGGCCAGCCCGGCAGCGGTACGTCCACGCTGCTGCGCTCCGTCGCCCTGCAGGCCCTGCGGCACGGGGGCGACGTACTGATCGTGGAGGGCGGCGGCACCGGCGAGTACTCCTGCCTCTCCGGCCGCGCCGGCGTCCTCGCCGTGGAGTGCGGACCGTCCGGGGCACTGGCCACCCTGGAATGGGCCGCCCGCGAGACCGAGCGGCGCCTGATCGCCACCCACCGGGCCCGCGAAGCCGGCCGGCCCGCGCCCGAGGACACCCGCCGCCCGCTGTGGATCCTGCTCGACCGCCCCAGCGTGCTGGCCCACCTGGCCGTCGCCGAAGGCGCCCCGGACCCGATCGCGCAGCTCCAGGTGCCGCTGCGGCACGGACGCGCCGCGCACGTCACCGTGGTGGTGGCCGAGCAGTTCGACCACCTGGAGCTGCTGAACGACTCCGTCTGGCAGCACACGAGGGCCCGGGTGGTGCTCGGAGCCGCGACGATCCAGCAGATCGCCGATGTGCTGGGGCTGCCCCCGCACACCACGCCGACGGCCGTACCGCCGCCCGGGCGCGGGTACGCCCGGCTCGGCGCCGGTCCCGTGCACCGGCTCCAGGTGCCGGCCACGCCGGACCCGTACGACGAGGCCACCCACCCGGGGCACCGGCAGGCGGTACTGGACCTGCTGCCCGAGCGGCAGGCGCCGCCCAAGCCCGTCCCGGACCACGTCACGCTGGGCAAGCCGCTGCACATCGTCCAGCCCCCTGCCCAGGCGGCGGGCCCGGCGATCGACGCCTCGGAGATCCCCGAGGTCCCGGCGGACGCTCCGTAGCGTCCCGGTCCCGCCCGGTCCCCCCGGTCCCGCCCGGTCCTACGCGACGAAGGTGCGCGGCGGCTCCGCCCCGCCGCCGCCCGCTCCGGTGGCGACCAGCCGGGCGGCGGCGGCCAGCCGGGACGCCGCTTCCTCGGCCACCGGGCCGCCGACGGTGAAGGGGAGCCGGACGTACCCCTCGAAGGCCCCGTCGACGCCGAACCGGGGACCCGAGGGGACCCGTACGCCCACCCGCTCCCCCACCTCGGCCAGCCGGGAGCCGGAGAGCCCGCCCGCGCGGGCCCACAGGGTCAGGCCGCCGAGCGGGACCCGGAACTCCCAGTCCGGCAGCTCCCGGCGGACCGCCGCCACCAGGGCGTCCCGGTTCTCGCGGGCCTGGTCGCGGCGGATCTCCACGGCCTGCGCCCAGCCTCCGGTGCGCATCAGCCAGTCCACCGCGAGCTGCTCCAGGACGGGCGTGCCCAGGTCGGCATAGGCACGGGCCGCGACCAGGCTGCGGATGACGTCGGGGGCCGCGCGGACCCAGCCGATGCGCATCCCGGCCCAGAAGGCCTTGCTGGCGGAGCCGACGGTGATGACGGTGGAGCCGGCCGGGTCGAAGGAGCAGACGGGGCGGGGCATCTCCATCGCGGGATCGAGCTGGAGCTCGACCATGGTCTCGTCGGCGACGAGGACGGTGCCGGCCGAGCGGGCCGCCTCGACCATCGCGCGGCGCTGCTCGTCGGAGGCCAGGGCCCCGGTCGGATTGTGGAAGTCGGCGACCACGTAGGCGAGGCGGGGCGCGGAGTCGCGCAGCACCTGGCGCCAGACGTCCATGTCCCAGCCGGTCAGCCCCTCCCCCATGGCGACGGGCACGAGGCGGACGCCGGCGGCGCGCATGAGCTGGAGGATGTTGGCGTACGACGGGGATTCCACGGCGATCCGCTCGCCGCGCCCCGCGAAGAGGCTGCAGATGGCGTCGATGGCGCCCATCGCGCCCGTGGTGACCATGATCTGCTCGGGCATGGTCGGGATGCCGCGCTCGGTGTAGCGGTCGGCGAGCATGCGGCGCAGCGCGGGCAGGCCGGCCGGGTAGTCACCGTGGGTGTGGGCGTAGGGCGGGAGTTCCTCCAGGGCGCCCTGGACCGCCTTGGTGAGCCAGGGCTCGGGGGCCGGGAGGGCGGCGCAGCCGAGGTCGATCATCGAGCCGAGGGACTCGGGGGGCAGGGGCTCCAGGCCGCGGGCCGGCATGGGGTTGCCGGCGGGCACCGAGGTCCAGCTGCCCGCGCCCCGCCGGGATTCGAGGAACCCCTCGCCGCGCAGGGCCTCGTAGGCGGCGGCGACGGTGGTGCGGCTGACGGAGAGCACGACGGCCAGCTCCCGCTCGGCGGGGAGCCGGGCGGCCACGGGGATGCGGCCTTCGAGGACGAGCAGGCGGATGCCGTCGGCGAGCGTGCGGTAGGCGGGCAGCTTGCGCCCGCCGGGCACGGCGGTCCGGCCGTGCTGGGAGGTGATGAGCCGACCGAGCTGTGCGGCACCGACGGCCGAGGTCCACTGCGCCATGACTTCCGGTCCACCTTCGCGAAATTGGCCCCTGCCGCCCCCGCGGGGGCGGCATTGGATCGATCCTTACGGTCCAGAGTGCCACGGGACCGGTACGGGCCGGGGCCCAGGGGGCCGACGGGACACGAGGGGTCGCGAGTGACCGGGCGGCGGAAGGAGGGCGTTCACCGGCCGGACACGGGGGCGCTCCCGGCCCGGCGAAGCAGGGGGCATACTGCCGCGGTGACACACGTACGCCTCCCCCACCCCTATCTCGACCACCCGGGACCGATCCCCTTCGCGCACCGCGGCGGTGCCTCGGACGGACTGGAGAACACCGCGGCCGCCTTCCGGCGGGCCGCCGCCGCGGGCTACCGGTACTTCGAGACCGATGTGCACGCCAGCTCCGACGGGAAACTGGTCGCCTTCCACGACGCCACCCTGGACCGGGTCACCGACGGACGGGGACGGATCCGGGAGCTGCCGTGGAGCCGGATCCGCGAGGTCCGGGCCGGCGGGAGCGAGCCCCTGGCGCTCTTCGAGGACCTGCTGGAGGAGTTCCCGGACGCCCGGTGGAACGTGGACGTCAAGGACGAGTCCGCCGTGCACCCGCTGGTCAACCTGATCGCGCGGGCCGGGGTCTGGGACCGGGTGTGCGTGGGGTCCTTCTCCGAGCGCCGGGTCGCCCGGGCCCAGAAGATCGCCGGACCCCGCCTGGCCACCTCGTACGGGGTTGCGGGGGTGCTCGGGCTGCGGCTGCGGTCGTACGCGATCCCCGCCGCGCTGCGGGCGGGCGCGGTGGCGGCGCAGGTGCCGGAGACCCAAGCGGGCATCCGCGTGGTGGACCGGAGGTTCGTGCGGACGGCCCACGAGCGGGGGCTCCAGGTCCACGTGTGGACCGTGAACGAACCGGAACGCATGGAGGCTCTCCTGGACCTGGGAGTCGATGGCATCATGACCGACCGGATCGACATCTTGCGCACGGTGCTGGACCGGCGCGGAGCCTGGGCCTGACACTGCCCGCGGCCCCGCACCGGCCCCGGGGGCCGGGGCGTGACGGGGAACAGCGAGGGGGCCGCCATGAGCGCGCAGACGACGGACGAAGCGGAACCGGGTTCCGAGGACGGCAGATCCGCCGCCGCGGCGGCGGCCGCGCGCAAGCGCGAGCAGCGCGGCTGGTACTTCTACGACTTCGCGGTGTCCGTGTACTCGGCGAGCGTGCTCACCGTGTTCCTCGGGCCGTACCTCACGTCGATCGCCAAGGCCGCGGCGGACGCCGAGGGCTTCGTGCATCCGCTGGGCATCCCGGTGCGGGCCGGTTCCTTCTTCGCCTACACGGTGTCCGCCTCGGTGATCCTGGCGGTGCTGCTCATGCCGCTGGCGGGGGCGGTCGCCGACCGGACCGGCCGCAAGAAGCCGCTGCTGGCCGTGGCCGCGTACACCGGGGCCGCGGCGACGGCCGGCATGTTCTTCCTGGCCGGCGAGCGCTACCTGCTGGGCGGACTGCTCCTGATCGTCGCGAACGCCTCGCTGTCGGTCTCGATGGTGCTGTACAACGCCTATCTGCCGCAGATCTCCACGCCGGACGAGCGGGACACGGTCTCCTCGCGCGGCTGGGCCTTCGGATACACCTCGGGCTCGCTGATGCTCGTGATGAACCTGGCGCTCTACCTGGGCCACGACTCCTTCGGCCTCACCGAAGGCATGGCGATCCGCATCTGCCTGGCCTCCGCGGGCCTGTGGTGGGGGGCCTTCGCCCTGATCCCGCTGCGCCGGCTGCGGGACCGCGCCGTGGTCCGGGAGCCGGGCGCGGCCCCGGCCGTCAGCGGCTGGAAGCAGCTCATCGCCACGCTGAAGGACATGCGGCGCTACCCCCTGACCCTGTCGTTCCTGCTGGCGTACCTGATCTACAACGACGGC
The DNA here is from genome assembly GCF_040612195.1 of Streptomyces sp. NPDC006450. Lineage (NCBI taxonomy): Bacteria > Bacillati > Actinomycetota > Actinomycetes > Kitasatosporales > Streptomycetaceae > Streptomyces > Streptomyces sp. NPDC006450. The sequence goes on from NZ_JBEXPT010000138.1 coordinate 15,152, forward strand.
GTGCAGACGGTGATCTCCCAGGCCTCGATCTACGGGTCGGAGGAGCTGAAGCTGGAGCAGTCCACCCTCATCGGGGCGATCCTGCTCGTGCAGGTCCTCGCGGTGGCGGGTGCGCTGGGGATGGGCCGGCTGGCCCTGCGGTACGGCGCCAAGCGGACGATCCTCGGATCCCTGGCGGCCTGGGGCGTCACGCTGGCCGCCGGATACTTCCTGCCGGCCCGGACGCCGGTGTGGTTCTTCGCACTCGCCGCGATGATCGGGCTGGTGCTGGGCGGCAGCCAGGCGCTGTCGCGCTCGCTGTTCTCGCACCTGGTTCCGGCGGGCAAGGAGGCCGAGTACTTCTCCGCCTACGAGATGAGCGACCGGGGGCTGAGCTGGGTGGGGCCGCTCGTTTTCGGGCTCACGTACCAGGTCACGGGCAGCTACCGGGACGCGATCATCTCGTTGGTGGTGTTCTTCGCACTGGGTTTCGTGCTGCTCGCCCGAGTGCCGGTGCGGCGCGCGGTGGAGGCGGCGGGGAATCCTGTACCCGAGCGGATCTGACCGGGGAACCGGCGGACCCGATGGTTCCGGCGGCTCCGGCGGGCCCGCGGCCGCGCGAATTCGGAACGAATTTCGACGTTCAAGCTAAGGGCCGGTAGTGTACGCCTTTGGCCTGCCAGGCGGACCGTTACTGCGTGCTTATGAAGTGAAGACGTTGGGTGACATCTGCTGCCAGATGTGACAAAACGGGCACTGGTGGGTACAACAAGGGGCGGTACGACGGGCGACGCATGACCCGGAGCGGGAATCTATACCGCCGACCGGACGTTGACCGGATGACGACGACAGCGACACCTGTCCTGTGGGCGACAAGCCCGGGAGGCACGATTCATGAGTGAGCGAGCTCTCCGCGGTACGCGGCTCGTGGTTACCAGCTACGAGACGGACCGCGGCATCGATCTGGCCCCGCGCCAGGCGGTGGAGTACGCATGCCAGAACGGACATCGATTTGAGATGCCGTTCTCGGTTGAGGCAGAAATTCCGCCGGAGTGGGAGTGCAAGGCGTGTGGCGCCATGGCACTCCTTGTTGACGGGGATGGGCCCGAAGAGAAGAAGGGCAAGCCTGCGCGAACGCACTGGGACATGCTCATGGAGCGGCGCACCCGCGAGGAGCTGGAGGAAGTGCTTGCCGAGAGGCTCGCGGTCCTTCGTTCCGGCGCCATGAACATTGCCGTGCATCCGCGGGACAGCCGCAAGTCCGCCTGACAGCCGGACGCCACAGCGGCGAGCAGCACCGTACGACAGCACGAAGCCGAGGGGCCCCACCACACAGTGTGTGGTG
>NZ_JBEXPT010000139.1:0-16348 GCF_040612195.1 Streptomyces sp. NPDC006450
GCTCGCGCGGTTCCTGGCCTGGCCGGTGCGGGACCCCGCGCGGGTCCGGCTGGTGGCCGAGCTGGCCTCCGCCGACCCCCGGCCGGTCGCCGAGTTGCTCCGCCGGCTGCCGCCGGTGCCGGTGCTGCTGTTCGGGCGGGAGGCGGCGGCCTGGCCGGCGCTGCGGCTGGCCGCGCGGTACGGCGCCGGGGCGCGGATCGGCGTAGGAGACGTGCTGCACCTGCCGGACGGCCGGGCGGCGCGGTCGAACGCCGACCTGGTCGCGGCGGCCGCCCACGCTCGGGAGGTCACAACAGCCGTGAACCCGTGATGTGTTCACCGAAGACGTCGTCCGGGTTGGAGAGCGCGCAGTTCTCCAGGGAGAGGCATCCGCAGCCGATGCAGTCGGTCAAATGGTCCCGCAGACGACCGAGTTGGTCGATGCGCTGATCGAGCTCGGCGCGCCAGCTCTCCGAGAGCCTGGCCCAGTCCTCGCGGTTGGGGGTGCGGCCTTCGGGGAGTTGGGCGAGGGCGTCGCGGATGCTGGCCAGGGGGATGCCGACGCGCTGGGCGGCCCGCACGAACGCCACGCGGCGCAGCGCGTCGCGGGTGAAGCGGCGCTGGTTGCCGGAGGTGCGGCTGCTGCTGATCAGGCCCTTGGCCTCGTAGAAGTGCAGTGCGGAGACGGCCGCGCCGCTGCGGGCGGACAGCTGGCCGACGGTGAGCTCGTGGACCTTCTCGGGAATCTGCGGCACACCGCCGAGGGTAATCGGCGGGGCCGGGATTCGGAGCCGGGTACGTCGTTGACAGATCCATGACGGCCCCAGCATGCTGAGCAAGCGCTTATTCGCCAGGGAGAGGTACGGGTATGTCCGAGCCGACGATCTTCACGTCCGCCGAGGAGCTCACCGCCGGGATCGGCGCACCGCTCGGCCCGAGCGACTGGCTGGAGGTGGACCAGAAGCGGATCGACCTCTTCGCGGACGCCACCGGGGACCACCAGTGGATCCACGTGGACCCGGAGAGGGCGGCGTCCGGACCCTTCGGCTCCACGATCGCGCACGGGTACCTCACGCTGTCGCTGCTGCCGAGCCTGGTGCCGCAGATCATGCGGGTCGAGGGCATGCGGATGGGCATCAACTACGGCGTGAACAAGGTGCGTTTCCCGGCCCCGGTGCCGGTCGGGTCGCGGCTGCGCGCGACCGCGCTGATCACCGAGGTCGTGGAGGCGGGCGGCGGAGTCCAGGTGTCGGCCACCGTGACCGTCGAGCTCGAGGGCGGCGAGAAGCCCGTGTGCGTGGCGGAGTCGGTGTCCCGCTACTACTTCTGAGGCGCGGCGGCGGCCTCACCGGGGCCCGCGCCCACCATGCGGAGCACGAGGCCGGCGTAGAGCGCGCCGACCTCGTCGGGCGTGCGGCGGCCGTCCGCGCTGAACCAGCGGGCGACGTCGATGCACAGCGACAGCACGGCGAGCGTGGTGCCGGGCACGTCCGGGACGAAGAACTCCCCGGCCGCGACACCGTCGGCGAGGATGCGGCGGATGGCCGCGTCGCTCTGCCGGCGCAGGGCCACGATGTCGGAGCGGTGCTCCGGAGCGAGAGCATCGAGCTCGTACTGGACCACGCGCGCGGTGGTGTGGTGGGCCGCGTGCCAGCGCACGAAGGACCGTACGGCCGCGTCGAGCCGCTCGGAGGCGCTGCCGGGGCCGGAGGCGGCGGTGTCCAGGATCTCCAGGGCCTTGTCGTGGCCGATCCGGCTGATCCGGTGGAGCAGCTCTTCCTTGGTCTTGTAGTGGATGTAGAGCGCGGCCGGGCTCATACCGGCCCGTCCCGCGATGTCCCGCGTGGTGGTGGCGTGGTACCCGCGCTCGGCGAAGGCCTCCACGGCGGCGACGAGCAGCCGCCGCGCCGCGTCGGGAGTGACCTCCGACCACGGCCGGTAGCCGCCGATCTCCTCCACGCTGTCCATCGCTCGCTCACCCTCTTCGGCCCGTAGGAAGGCACACCTCGAAAGGAACACCTTACCGGAGGGTGAGCAAGCGCTTAGCGATCCTGCGGGGTGGGCTGCTTCGGGGTGGCGAAGGGGTCGTAGCTCGTCATGATCTTCTCCATCCGGGCCTGGTCGACCCGGCTGACGATCTGGGTGACCTCCTGGCGGTCGCGGATCACCTTGGCGAGGGTGAAGGCCGAGGTGGTGAGGTAGAGGACGGCGATGCCGAGGAAGGCGCGGACCCAGCCGTCGGCGTCCATGTTGTAGATCCCCAGGGCCACCGCGCCGATGGCGATGCCGAAGGAGGCGACGGCCTGGCCGTAGTAGGCCCCCGTGTTCTGCTGCTTGACCGGTGTCTCGTTCATGGGTCCAGCTTGGGGCGGGCCGGGCCCCGGCACATCCGCGCGCGTACTCACGTACGTACTCAGGAACTCCAGGCGCTCAGAAGGCGGAAACCCCCGTACGGGCACGGCCGATGAGGAGCTTCTGGATCTGACTGGTGCCCTCGTACAGGGTCATCACGCGGGCGTCGCGCAGCAGTTTGCCGGCCGGGTACTCGTCGATGTAGCCGTAACCGCCGTGCACCTGGAGGGCGTTGCTCGCGGCTCGGACGGCGGCCTCGGAGGCGAAGAGCTTGGCGGTGGAGGACTCGGTGGCGAAGGGCAGTCCGCGGTCGATGAGATCGGCCACCCGCCAGGTCAGCAGCCGGGCGGCGTCCACGTCGACGGAGATGTCGGCGATCAGCTCCTGGACCAGCTGGTGGTGGGCGATCGGCTTGCCGAACTGCTCGCGCTGGGCGGCGTAGGAGACGGCCGCGTCCAGCGCGGCCTGGGCGATGCCGACGCAGCCCGCGGCGACGGACATCCGGCCCTTGGCGAGGGCCGACATGGCGACGGAGAACCCCTTCCCCTCGGGGCCGAGCATCGCGGAGGCGGGCACGCGCACGCCGTCGAGGGAGAGTTCGGCGGTGGCCTGGCCGCGCAGGCCCAGCTTGCCGTGGATCTCGCGGCGGGTCAGGCCCGGGGCGTCGGCGGGCACGAGGAACGCGGAGATGCCGCGGTGGCCGGGCTCCTCGTTCGTGCGGGCGAAGAGCAGGACCACGTCGGCCCAGGTGCCGTTGGTGATGAACATCTTGCTGCCGCTGATCACGTACGCGTCACCCTCGCGCCGGGCGCGGGTGGTGAGGGCGGCGGCGTCGGAGCCGGTGCCGGGCTCGGTGAGCCCGAAGCAGCCGAGGGCTTCGCCGGAGCACAGGCGGGGCAGCCAGGCGCGCTTCTGCTCCTCGCTCCCCCAGGCGGCGACGGTCTTGGCGACCAGGCCCAGGGAGACGGAGACGATGCCGCGCACGGCGGAGTCCCCGCGGCCGAGCTCCTCGGTGACCAGGACGTAGGAGAGGTGGTCCCCACCGGAGCCGCCGTACTCCTCGGGGACCGTCAGGCCGAGGAAGCCGACGGAGCCGAGCTTCTTCACCATGGCCCGGTCCACGCTCTCGGCGCGGTCCCACTCGGCGGCGTACGGAGCGATCTCGCGTTCGGTGAACGCGCGGGCGAGATCGCGGACGGCGGACTGCTCCTCGCTGAGTTCCAGATTCACCGGGCACCTCCGGGCGGGACGGGATGGGGCGGGATGGGGCGGGGACGTGGACGCGTACCGGCGGGGTTAATTACCACTGCTAGTTTAATTCCGGCAGGCCTTACTATGTGGCGCATGGCCAGACCGCGCAAGCCCCTCCTCAGCAGATCGCTCATCGTCGAGGCGGCGGGTGCGCTGGTGGACGGCGAGGGGCTGGAGGCCGTCTCGACGCGGCGGCTGGCGGCTGCGCTGGGGGTCAGCGGGCCCTCCCTGTACAACCACTTCCGCACGAAGGACGAGATCCTGGACGCGGTCGCGGACGCGGTGAGCGCGCGGGTCGACCTGTCGATGTTCGAGGCCGGGGACGGCCGGGAGTGGCAGGTCGCGCTGCGCGACTGGGCACACTCCTACCGGGCCGCCCTGTCCGACCATCCGAACATCGTGCCGGTGCTGGCGCGCGGACCGGGCCGCAGGCCGGCCGGACTGCGGGTGGCCGACGCCGTCTTCGGCGCGATGACGGCGGCCGGCTGGCCGCCGGCGCAGGCGACCCGGATCGGGGCGCTGATGCGGTACTTCATCCTCGGCTCGGCGGTGGGTTCCTTCGCCCGGGGTTTCGTGGACGACGAGACGGCATACGACCCCTCGGACTACCCGCACCTGGGTCAGGCCCACCTGCTGGCGGAGCGCCAGCGCGAGGTGGACGAGGGCGCCTTCGAGACGGGCCTGGCGGCGCTGCTGGACGGCCTGGCCCTCCAGTACGCGGCGCTGCGGGAGACCGCCTGACTCCCGGCCGGCTCCCGGCCTGACTCCCGGCCGGCTCCCGACCGGCTCCCGCGGCCGGCTCCGCCCGTCCGGGACGGGCGGAGCCGGATGCTAGAAGATCACCAGCGAGCGGCCGCCCTTGCCCGCCAGCATCGCGTCGAAGGCCGCCGGGATGCCGTCGAGGGTGATCCGGTCGGTGACCAGGGATCCGAGGTCGAGGCGGCCCGCGCGGACGTGGGCGGCGATCACCGGGAGGTCGCGGGCGGGGTCGCTGTTGCCGTAGACGCAGCCGGTGAGGGTGCGGGCGAAGTGGAAGATCTCCAGGGCGTTGAAGGTGACCTGCTGCTCCTTGCCCCCGATGCCGACGACCGTCGTACGGCCGCCGCGCCGGGTGGACTCCCAGGCGCCGCGGATGCTCGCGGCCCGGCCGGCGCACTCGACGGCCACGTCCACGCCGTGGCCGCCGGTGAGGGCGCGGATGTCCTTGGCGGTGGTCTCGGAGGCGAGCAGGAACTCCGTGGCCCCGGCCGCCCGGGCCAGTTCCTCCTTGTCCGGGGAGACGTCCACGGCCACGATCGGGCCCGCCATCGCGATCCGGGCCGCCTGGAGGGCGGCCAGACCCACGCCGCCGACTCCGAAGACGGCCACCGACTCGCCGGGGCGGACCTGGGCGCTGTGGTGGACGGCTCCGTAGCCGGTGAGGACCGCGCAGCCGAGCAGTGCGGCCTCGGCGAGCGGGATCCCTGCGGGGGCGGGCAGGACGCAGTTGGCCGCGACGACGGTCTCCTCGGCGAAGGCGGCCACGTTCAGCCCGGGGTGCAGCTCGACGCCCAGGGCGTCGTGGGCGTACACCGCTCCGACACCGGTGAGCGCCTTGGCGCAGAGCCATACCTCGCCGATCGAGCAGTGGTGGCACTGCCCGCAGGACGGGGCCCAGTTGAGCACCACCCCGTCGCCGGGCACTACGTGGGTGACCCCTTCTCCGACGGCGAGGACCGTGCCCGCGCCCTCGTGGCCGAGGACGGCGGGTACGGGGACCCGCATGGTGCCGTTGGTGAGGGAGAGGTCGGAGTGGCAGACCCCGGCGGCGGCGAGCCGTACCCGGACCTGGCCGGGGCCGGGTTCGGGCAGCACGATGTCCCGTATCTCCAGGGGTGCTCCGACGGCGGGCAGGATGGCGGCGCGGACCATGATCGTCGTCTCCGTGTGTGCGGGGTCTAGAACTGCAGGGACTTGGTCTGGAGGTACTCGGCGAGGCCGTGCGGGCCCAACTCGCGGCCCACGCCCGACTTCTTGTACCCGCCGAAGGGCGCGAGCGGGTTGAAGCGGCCGCCGTTGATGTCCACCTGACCGGTGTCCATCAGGCGTGCGAAGGCCACGGCCGTCTCCTCGTCCGCCGCCCAGACCGCCCCGCCCAGCCCGTAGTCGGTGCCGTTCGCGATGGCCAGGGCCTCGTTCTGGTCTCCGTAGGGAAGGATCGACAGCACCGGGCCGAAGATCTCCTCCTGGGCGATGGTCATGTCGGGCGTGACGTCGGCGAACACGGTCGGGGCGATGAAGTACCCCTGCTCGTGCGGCGCCTCGGGACCGCCCGCGACGAGGCGCGCGCCCTCCTCGACGCCCTTGGTGATGAAGCCGCGGACGCGGTCGCGCTGCTTGGCGCTGACGACCGGGCCGAGGCGGGTGCCCGGGTCGAGGGGGTCGCCGGAGGCGTACTTGCCCGCGGCGGCGGCCGCGAGGGAGACCGCCTCCTCGTAGTCGTCCCGGTGGACGAGCATGCGGGTGAGCGCGTTGCAGCTCTGGCCGGCGTTGTTCATGACGTGGCCCACGCCCGCGGCGACGGCCTTGGCGAGGTCGGCGCCGGGCAGGATGACATTGGCCGATTTGCCGCCCAGCTCCAGGGCCACCCGCTTGACGGCGGCGCCGGCCGTGGCGCCGATCAGCTTGCCGACGGCGGTGGATCCGGTGAAGGAGACGAGGTCGACTCCCTCGTGCGCGGCGAGGGCCTGGCCGGCGACCGGGCCGGTGCCGGTCACCAGGTTGAAGACCCCGGCCGGGATCCCCGCCTCGTGCACGGCTTCGGCGAAGAGCTGTGCGGTCAGCGGGGTGTCCTCGGCGGGCTTGAGGACGAGGGTGCAGCCTGCGGCGAGAGCGGGTGCCACCTTGGCAACGATCTGGTGCAGCGGGTAGTTCCAGGGGGTGATCGCCCCGACGACGCCGACGGGCTCCAGCAGTACGGTCGAGTTCCCGATCCGCTCCTCGAAGGCGTACGAGGCCCCGAGTTCGGCGTAGGAGGAGGCCACGGCGATCGGCGCCCCGACATGGACCATCTCCGAGAACCCCAGCGGCGAGCCCAGCTCGGCGGTGATCGTCTCGGCTATCTCGCCCTTGCGGGCGACCAGGACGTCGCGCAGGGACCCGATGAGGGCGGCCCGCTCGGCCGGAGCCGTGGCCGCCCAGGACGGGAAGGCCGCGCGGGCCGCGCGTACGGCCGCGTCCACGTCCTCGGCCGTACCGGCCGGGACCGAGGCGATCGGCCGCTCGTCGGCCGGGTTGAGGACCTCGATGCGGCCTTGGCCGAGGGCGGCCCGCCACTCGCCGCCGATGTACATCCCGTCATGGGCCTTCATGGCAATCCTCCCGAGCACGCGCGGGCGCGTGGACCTGTGGACGTCTGGACGTGGGGACGTGCGGACCTGAACGGTGACGCGTGACGCGCGGTCGCCGCATCGGATCCGACGTCGCCAACACCCTACAAACTAGCGCCGGTAGTTTTGTGCGCGCCAGGGGCGGAGGGGGTCAGATGATGCCGAAAAGCATCCCTGCAGCCAGGACCACCAGGGAGGTCAGGGCCGCCCATTTCACGGTGAACCGGGTGTGATCGCCGAACTCGACCTTGGCCATGCCGACGAGGACGTAGACGGCCGGAACGAGCGGGCTCGACATGTGCAGGGCCTGCCCGACCAGGGAGGCGCGGGCGATTTCCAGCGGGGAGACCCCGTGTGCGGCGCCGGCCTCGGCGAGGACGGGCAGGACGCCGAAGTAGAAGCCGTCGTTGGACATGAAGTAGGTGAGTGGCAGGCTGAGCAGGCCGGTGACCAGGGCCATGTGCGGGCCCATGCCCTCGGGGATGGCGCCGACGAGCCAGTCGGCCATGTGCTTGACCATGCCGGTGCCGGTGAGGACGCCGGTGAAGACGGCGGCGGCGAAGACCATTCCGGCGACGTTCAGGACGTTCTCGGCGTGGGCGGCGATCCGGGCCTTCTGGTCCGGCATGTGGGGGAAGTTGACGGTGAGGGCGAGGGCGGCCCCGAGGAGGAAGAGCACCGGGATCGGGAGCAGTTCCATGATCATGGCGGTGAGCAGGGCGACGGTGAGGCCCGCGTTGAACCAGTAGAGGCGGGGGCGCAGCGTCGAGCGGTGCGGGTCGAGGCCCTGGAAGCCGTCTTCGCCGGGGGTGACGCCCTCGGTCGGGCCGGCCGGGGTGACCCCGGAACCGGTGGAGGCCCCGGAACCGGTGGAGGCCTGGGACGGGGCGGAGCCGGCGGAGGGCGTCCGGGTGCTCCCGGCGGCGGCCGGGCCCTTGCCGGCCGCGACCAGGAGCTCCCCGGTCGGCTCCGCCGACCGGTCGGTGCCGACGGGGAGGGTCAGCAGGCCGAGGCGGCGGCGTTCCCTGAGGCCGAGGACGTAGGCCAGGACGAAGACGAAGAGCAGGCCCACGGCGAGCGCGGGGATCATCGGTACGAAGATGTCGGCGGCGTCGAGCTTGAGCGCGGTGGCGGCGCGGGCCGTGGGGCCGCCCCAGGGCAGGGTGTTCATGACGCCGTTCGCGGTGGCCGCGACGCCGGTCATCACCACCAGGCTCATGCCGAGGCGCTTGTAGAGCGGGTACATCGCCGAAACGGTGATCATGAAGGTGGTCGAGCCGTCGCCGTCGAGCGAGACGATGGCGGCGAGGACGGCGGTGCCGACCACGACGCGCATCGGGTCGGCCCGGCAGAAGCGCAGGATGCCGCGCACGATCGGGTCGAAGAGGCCGACGTCGATCATCACGCCGAAGTAGACGATGGCGAACATCAGCATGGCGGCGGTCGGCGCGAGCTTGCCGACTCCGTCGATGACGTAGCCGCCGAGCTGCGCGCCCTGTCCGGCGAACACGCAGAAGAGCGCGGGGATGAGGACGAGCGCCGCGATGGGCGACATTTTCTTCAGCATGATCAGGACCAGGAAGGTCGCGATCATGGCGAAGCCGAGGAAGGTCAGCATGGGGGGAACCTAGGTGCCTCCTCCTGGGGCCAACAAGACGTCCGAGCGTGAGCAATACGAGCAAAACCCCAGCTCAGGGGATGGGTGTCAGTTCGACGGGGAAACCGTTGAGCACCGCCGTACCGGAGAGGGGGTCGAGGCGGCTGCCGTCGAGGAGCTGGTTGACGTTGGCTCCGGGCACGGCCGCGGCCACGGAGAGACGGGTTCCGGGGCGGTCGTGGCCCCAGCCGTGCGGCAGGCTCACGACTCCGGTACGGAGGGTGTCGGTGACCTCCACGGGAACCTCCAGGCTGCCGCCGTCGGCGGTGATCCGGGCCAGGTGCCCGTCGGTGAGGCCGAGCCGGGCGGCGTCGTCCGGGTGGGCCTGGAGGGTGCAGCGGTTGGAACCTCCGGCGAGGGCCGGAACGTTGTGCAACCAGCTGTTGTTGGACCGCAGGTGGCGGCGGCCCACGAGCACCAGGGCGGCGGGGCGTTCGGCGAGCGCCCTGCGCAGCCTGGGGAGTTCGGCCGCGATCGGGTCCGGCAGGAGCTCGATCCTGCCGCTGCGCGTCTTCAGCAGGCCCGGGAGCCGGGGGCGCAGGGGGCCCAGGTCGATTCCGTGCGGGTGCGCGCGCAGCTGCTCCAGCCCGAGGCCCACGGGGGCCGGGCCGACGGAGGCAGGGCCGACGGAGGCAGGGGTGGCAGGGGCAGGGCCCGGCACCGCCGCGTCGTCGGGCGTGGCCGCGCTGGTGCCCGTAGCGCCGCTCCCGGGCAGGGCGGGGGCCTCGCCGAACCGGTCTCCGTAGGGGCCGAGCCGGAGCATCAGGTCGAGGCGGCGCTCGGGGCCGCCGGCGCCCGCGAGCAGCCCGGCGAGGCGCGCCGGATCCTGCCCGTGCAGGGGGGAGTCCGGGTCGGCGCACTCCCGGGCGAGGGTGGCCCCGATGGCCAGGTCGTCCACGGCGACCGGGTCGGTTCCGTGCATGCCGGAGACGGCGAGTACGAGACGGGCGTGGATCTCGCACTCGTCCATGCGCCCGTCTTCGAGCGGGACGGCGGGCGGTGAATAGCGGACCTGGTTGCGGATGGCGAAGGTGTTGAAGGAGAAGTCGAAGTGGGCGCTCTGCGAGGGCGGAGCGGGTGGCAGGACGACGTGGGCGTGGCGTGAGGTCTCGTTGAGGTAGGGGTCGATGCTGACCATGAAGTCGAGCCCGGCCAGGGCCGCGTCGAGACGCCGGCCGTCGGGGGCGGACAGCACGGGATTCGCCGCGATGGAGACCAGGGCCCGGATCCGTCCCTCCCCCGGGGTCTCGATCTCCTCCGCGAGCGCGGCCATGGGCAGTTCGGCCTTGGCCTCGGGGTGGCCGCTGACCCGGCTGTGCCAGCGCCCGAGGCTGAAGCCCTTGCCGGGTCCGGCCGGCCGGGGTGCGCGGTCCGTCGCGGACAGCGGGAAGAGGGCTCCGCCCGGCCGGTCGAGATTGCCGGTCAGGATGTTCAGCACGTCGACCAGCCAGCTGGCGAGCGTGCCGTACTCGACGGTGCAGCTGCCGATGCGCCCGTAGACGGCGGCGGTCGGCGCGGACGCGAGATCACGGGCGAGGTCGCGGATCTCTTCGGCCGTGAGGTCGCAGGCGGGGGCCACGGCCTCAGGAGTGAAACTACCGAGCGCTTCGGCGAGTTCCCCGATTCCCTGTGTGTGTTCCGCGAGCACGCCCGGATCGGTCAGTTCCTCGGCGAGCAGCGTGTGGGCCAGGGCGGCGAGCAGCAACGCGTCGCTGCCGGGGCGCGGCGCGAGGTGGCGGTCGGCGAGCTTGGCCGTGCGGGTGCGGCGCGGGTCGACGACGACGAGGGTGCCGCCCCGTGCGCGCAGCGCCTTGAGCCGGCCGGGGAAGTCGGGTGCGGTGCACAGGGAGCCGTTGGACTCGACCGGGTTCGCCCCGAGGAGCAGGAGGAAGTCCGTGCGGTCGAGGTCCGGGACGGGGATGGCGAAGGGATCCCCGAAGAGCAGCCCGCTGGAGACGTGTTTGGGCATCTGGTCGAGGGTGCTGGCAGTGAAGAGGTTGCGGGTGCCGAGGGCCTTGAGGAGCAGGGGAGGGTAGAGCTGGCCGGCCATGGTGTGGACGTTCGGGTTGCCGAGGACGACGCCGACGGACTGGGGCCCGTACGCGCTCACGAGGGCGGGGACCGCGTCCGCGATGGCCTGGTACGCCTCCTCCCAGGTGGCCTCGTGGAGCCGGCCGTCGCGTCGCACGAGGGGGGTGCGCAGCCGGTCGGGATCGGCGTCGACGCCACCGAGGGCGGCGCCCTTGGGGCAGATGAAGCCGCGGCTGAACACGTCGTCACGGTCCCCCCGGGCCCCGGTGACGGTGGTGCCTTCGATGGTGAGCGTGAGGCCGCAAGTGGCTTCGCAGAGGGGGCAGATGCGCAGGGCGGTGCGGGGCATGGGCCCTCCAGGGGCAGCAGGCTGCGACACGGGGCACGGGCGCCGGACCCGCGCGGGCGGCACCGAGCATACCGACCGGTAGGCACGGTGGGGAGGGTCCGGCACCACCCGGAATCCGTGAATCCCCGGAACGGGCCCTCACGGGACCCCCTGGCGGGCCTTGCCGGGCCCGGAGCGAGGCCCGGGGCGGGGGCCGGGCGGGGACGGGCAGCCGCGCGCCGCCTTCGAAGACCGGTGCATCCGGCCTCACTTCTCGTTCTCCTCCGCCTCCCTGTCCCCGGGATGCCGCTTCGAGGAGCCCGAATTCTCAGCGACCGCCCTCGGTGCGGCGCCGCGCGTACCGCGCCCGTCACCGCTGGCCCCGGCCGTTCCCCCTGGTCAGCGGCGCCCCTTGGTCCTTCTGCTGAGGCGATTCAGCACCCTTGGTCGGGAAAGCGCATTGCCCGACGGGCAGGGGCGGATTTGACTGCGAGGTCGATACGGCGGGCTCTCCCCCGCTGACGCCGAAAACGACCCGCACGGCTTCCGGTTCGGAAGCTGGTACATGAGGAACCGAATGACATCCATGCTCGACGGCTGTACGCCCTGGCCCGAGGAATTCGTCGACTACTACTGGGCGTCCGGCCACTGGCGGGGCAATACGCTGGACAACCTGCTGCGCGGCTGGGCCGTGCAGTACGGACCACGGACCGCGCTCGCCCACGGCGACACCCGCATCACGTACGCGGCCCTGAACCGCCTCGTGAGCCGGATGGCCGCCGGGTTCCGGCTGCGCGGCCTCCGGCGCGGACAGCGGGTCGTCGTCCAACTTCCCGGCATCCCCGAGCTCGTCGTCGCCACGTTCGCGCTGGTGCGCGCCGGCGCGGTCCCCGTGCTCTGCCCGATCTCGCACCGCGCGCCCGAGGTGTCCCACGTCGTCGAGGTCTCCGAGGCCACCGGCTACATCGGCCCCGCGACGTACCGGGGCTTCGACCACACGGCGATGGCCGCCGACATCGCGGCCCGAGGCCCCTTCCTGCGCCGGGTGTTCACCTTCGAGCCGCCCGGCACCTCGTCGCCGTACGGCGGTTTCACGACCGACACGTCGGGCTGCCACTACTTCCCGCTGCACTCCCTCGACTCCCCGCCCGAGCCGCCGCTCACGCTGAACGCCGGCCAGGTGGCGCTCTTCCTGCTCTCCGGCGGCGCCGGAGAAGCGCCCGGGCTGGTGCCGCGCACCCACAACGACTACGCCTACCAGGCGCGGGCCGCGGCCGAGCTGGTGTCGCTCACCCAGGACGACGTGTACCTCGCCGCGCTGCCCGCCGACCTCAACCTCGCCTTCGGCGGCCCCGGCATCATCGGCACCCTCACCGTCGGCGGCACCGTCGTCCTGGTCGAGGACCCGGAACCCGCCGCGTTCCTGGCGGCCATCGAGCGCGAGCGGGTGACCGTCGCCTCGCTGACGCCGGCCACCGCGCGGCTCTGGCTCGACGCGCGTTCCGCGGTCGGGGCCGATGTGAGCAGTCTGCGTCTCGTACAGATCGGCGGCAGCACCCGGCCCTTGGACCGCGCGACCGCCGAACGGGTGGGACCCGAATGGGGCTGCCGCCTCCAGCAGGTCTTCGGTACGGACGAGGGGTTGCTGACCCTCACCCGGACCGACGATCCGGACGAGACGGTGCTCACGACGCAGGGCCGTCCGCTCTCCCCCGATGATCAGATCCGCGTCGTCGACGCCGACGGCGAGGAGGTGCCCGACGGGGAGCAGGGCGAACTCCTGGCCCGCGGGCCCTACACGGCGCGCGGTTACTACCGCTCGCCCGGCCTCAATGCGCGCTCCTTCACCCCCGACGGCTACCTGCGCACCGGCGCCCTCGCGCGGCGCACACCGGACGGCAACCTGGTGGTGACCGGCCGCCGCGAAGGTGTCGCACGGCCGCTGGACCGGGCGGCGGACCCGTCCGGGCCGTGACGGCCGTGCGGGACCTCCGGTCCTGCGGCGCGTGAGGTGCCGGCGGTCCCCGGCGTGGGGGCCGCCCTCACCATCACCATCGATCGCCATCGCCATCGCCATCGCCGTCGCCGTCGCCATCGCCATCGCCATCGCCATCGCCATCCGACGAGCGTGCTCCGTCCGGTCAGTCCAGGACGCGGGCGAGGTAGGCGTGCATCATCGCGCGGGTTTCGGCGACGATGTCGGGGTCGCCGGCGGGGTCGTTGCGGAAGGCGAGCTGGATCAGCGCGTCGGTGGCCTCGACCGCGACGAGGACGGCCCGCTCCAGGGCGGGGTCCGGGGTGAGGGCGAGATGGGCGCCGAGGAGCTCGGTGAGGCGGACGGCGACCAGGTGGTTGGGGTCGGAGGCGGGTCCCTCGGACGGCGGCGCCGGCACCCCGAAGTCGACGAGGGCGAAGCCCGGCACGCTGCGCTTCATGACCAGGTACTCGTCCAGCACCGCGTCGACGACCGGACGCCAGTCGGTGTCCGGGAGGTCCGCGAGCCGCTGCTCGATGCCGTCGGCGTAACGGTCGAGGTTGCGGTGGGCCAGGGCGATGGCCATGGCCCGCTTGTTGCCGAAGAACCGGTAGACCGAACCGATCGGCACGCCGGCCCGCAGGGCCACGGCCCGGGTGCTGAGGTTCTCGTATCCGGTCTCGTCGAGGAGCTCCGCGCAGGCGTCGAGGATCCGGGCGAGGCGGTCGGCGCTGCGCTGCTGGATCGGCGTCCGGCGCAGGGGGTGGGCTGGGGGCACGGGGTCCATCATGCCGCTCCTCGGTTCACGGGTGGGCGGCGGTACCGGTTCGGCCGGCTCAGTTCAGCAGCAGGCTGAGGCCCCCCACCGTGTACGTGATCATCAGCGCGAGCAGCGGCAGTTGGCCGGCGACGGCTTTCGCGGGCGGGAAGAGGCGTACGGAGCGGTCGTGCGCGGCGATGACGCCCAGGACGTGGCCGGTGACGACGGCGATCACCTGGAGGGCGGCGAGGCCGCCGGGACCCAAGGGCGACAAGGGTTCCGGGGCGTTGTCAGCGCCCGATGCCATGATGACTGTGCGTGGTCCTTCGACTACCAGGAGGGAGAAGTAGTGGGCGACGAGATAGCCGAGGGCGATCGGTACGAGTGAGTGCGCGAAGGCGGTCAGCGGGCCGGGGTGCGGGCCGCAGACGAGGCGGGTGACCGCCGCGCACAGGCAGTAGAGGGCGGCGACGAGGGCGACGGCTCCGAGGAGTCCGAGGGTGGCCGCGGCCGTGCGGCCGAGGAGGGAGGTCTGGATCGCGTTGATCCACGAGGGGTTGTCGGAGAAGCCGTCGTAGGCGGTGGATCCGAGCAGGACGCAGACGGTGGCGACGAGTCCGGGCCGCTCGGGCGTCGCGTCGAGTCCGTGGAAGGGGTTACGGAGAACGAGGCGGCCGTCGCTGCGACGGCCGAGGGGGGAGAGCCGGGCCAGGAGGGCGGAGTACACCTCGAAGGCGTCTCCGTCGGCGAACCACCGCTCGCCGTAGCGGGCGGCGAACAGGAGCTGGACGGCGGCGTAGCCGGTCAGGGCGATCAGGAGGGTGGTGGTGGAAGCGGGAGCGGGAGAGACGAGTTCGAGCCAGGTGAAGGCGAAGAGCCCGGCGGCGGCCGGCCATTGCCCTAGCCGGGCGGGGAGTGGGGGTCGCGTTCGGGGCTCCGGGCGCGGGGAGGAGTAGGTGGCTCCGGTGGCTCCGGTGGCAACTTCGCCTGAGGGGCGGGCCGTACGGAGTCGCCCCGCCGGTCGGGCGAGCAGGCGGTGCAGGGCACGGAGCGGGTTGAGGAGGCGCCACACGGGGCCGAAGAGGAGGGAGGCAGGAACGAGGCCGACCCAGAGCAGGACATAGACGGCGCCGGGAGCGGGGTTGCGGGCGGGGTCGTCGGGGCCGAGGAGGAGGTACAGGAGGACGGCGAGCGCGGCCGCGAGGCCGAGCCCGCGCAGGGCGGTACGGGTGGCCGGCGCGTCGGCCACCCGCTGGAGCCCTGCGGGCAGGGCCAGGCCCGAGCGGTCGCCGCGGAAGCGGGAGGCGGACCAGAGGAGGCCCAGTGCGAGGAAGGAGACGAAGAGTGCGGTGAAGGCACCGGCGAAGGCGTAGAAGGGGGAGATCGGCAGATCGTGCTGCGAGCCGATGCCGTGCGCGAGCACGGTGAGCGGTTCGGCCGGGTGAAGGACCACGCCCTGGCCGGCCCCGCCACCGGGCACCGCGTACTGCACCGCCTGCGGCCCGTACCCGGTCACCGTCGGACCGCCGGGGCCCGGGCCGGGGCCAGGGCCCCGACCAGGGCCGAGGTCAGGGCCCGGACCAGGGCCGAGGCCAAGGCCGGGACCAGGGCCGAGGCCAGGGCCGGGACCGGGATCGGGGTCAGGTCCGGGGGCAGGGCCGTGCCCCCGGATGGTGGGGTCATCGGACGAGGAGTTGGGTCAGGACGAGGTTGGACTCGTGCGTTTCGACCTCGAAGAGGCCGGTGCGGTCGGCCGTCAGGATCAGGGTGGCCTCCTGGCCTGCCGGCAGGGCGAGTTCCTTGTCGATGCCGTGGACGTGCAGGGTGTCCGCGCGGTCGCTGGTGACGCGCAGGGCTACGCGTTCGCCGCGTGCCACCTCCACCCGGCCCGGAGCAGGACTGACCTTGCCGTCCCGCACGGTGACGGTCACCGTGCGGTCGGCCTGCGCCGCCTCCGGGGGTGTGGGAGACGGCGCGGCCAAGGAGTGGGGGTGGGTGGACTGGCCTGAAAGCGCTTCGAGTTCGAGGGTAGCTTCGACCGGTTTGCCCGCCACCGCCCAGGCCGTGTGGTCGTCCGCGTAGAGGCGGACGGTCAGGGTGCGCGTGCCGCCCTCGGGCACCTGCGCGGCGGGCAGGTGGAACCAAGGGCCGTACAGGCGGGCCAGTTTGCGGCCGTCCAGCTCCAGGTGTGCGTGCCCGGCACCCGGGAGGGCGCCACCGCCGGTGCTGTCGGGGGTGAAGTGGAAATTCGTCACCGTCAGTTGGAGGTTCCAGCCGTCCTCGGAGTCCGGTCGGGCGGCGAGCCGGACCTCCGGCGCGCCCGCGGCCGGGACCTCTCGGAGCCGGTGGCCCGCGCCGTCTTCGGCGGTGAGCAGCGTGCCGACCTTCCCCGAGGCCTGCTCGTGGGTGGTGCCGGGCTTGTGGTGGGTGGTGGCCCGCCCCCCGCAGCCCGTCACCGCGCCGCCGGCCAGGAGCAGGGCCAGGGCGAGCAGCGCCGCCGCGCGGGCCGTCCGGCGGGACCGTCGGGACCGGCGCGGCGGTGTACCGCAGACGTCGCACCAGGTCCGGCGTTCGGGGCTGCCACCGCCCGGGTGCGCCGTCACGACGGGTCTCCCCCGGCAGCGGCCCGCTCTGCGCCGGCGCCGGC
>NZ_JBEXPT010000140.1:0-16248 GCF_040612195.1 Streptomyces sp. NPDC006450
GTCCGGACCGCCCCCCGGCGGTCCGGACCCGGCCCGGCGGTCAGATCGCCGGACGGTAGAAGAAGGTCTTGCGGCGCTCGATCCTGCCGTCGCGCACGAGGTAGGTGTCGGCGAAGGCCTCGTCCAGGGTCCTGCCGTCCCTGTCGGCGCCCTGGAAGCGCCCCCAGCAGGCGGCCGCGGCCAGGCCCCCGGTCACCTGGCTCACCTCGTGGGCTCCCGAGGTGATGATCCGCTCGTGCTCGTAGAACCGGCGGATCCGGTCGAGACCCTCCAGCGCCGGGTAGCCCGGCCGTTCGTACACGGCGTCCGGCGCGAAGACCTCGCCGAGCCGGTCCCACGAGCGGGTGTCGATCACCTGGAACAGCCGGGCCACCAGGGAATCGGCGGTCACCGGTGCGGGCGACGTCGTTGTCACGGCCTTGCTCCTTAAGGGTGTGGACGGATAAGAGGAAGCGGGAGGGAAGACGGAGGACGGAGAGCGGGTCACGGCCCGTCGGCGAGGGCCTTTTCCCAGGCCTCGGCCAGCCGCGACACCCCTTCCCGGCGCTGCGCGCCGTCCAGGGAGGCGAAGGACAGCCGCAGGACCCGCGAGCCGTCCTCCTCGATGCAGAACGGCGTGCCGGGCACGATGGCCACTCCCCGCGCCAGCGCGTGCGCGTACAGCGCGTCCGAGCCCACGCGGGGATCGGTCAGCCGGCACCAGAAGAAGAGCCCGCCGCGCGGCCGCTCGAAGTCCAGCCAGGGCAGCCGCTCGCGCAGCAGCGTCTCCATGGCGCGGGCCCGGCCGCCGTACAGCGTGCGCAGGCCCGCCAGGTGGGCCGGCAGGAACTCCGGGTCCCCCAGCAGATCGGCGAGCAGGTACTGGCCGAAGGTGTTGGTCTGGAGGTCCCCGCACTGCTTGGCGGCGACCAGCTCCCCGATCAGCTCGGCCGGGGCGACCAGACCGGCCACCCGCAGTCCCGGGCAGACCGTCTTGGACAGGCTCATGAGCCGGACCACCCGCCCGCTGTGGACGTCGGTGGACGGCAGCCGGCTCCCCTCGAAGGCCAGGTCCCCGTACGGGTCGTCCTCGACGACGAGGAAGCCGAACCGCTCGGCCAGCTCCGCCAGATGGCGGCGCCGCTCCTCGGAGAGCACGGCTCCGGTGGGGTTGTGGAAGTGCGGCACGACGTAGACCAGTTTGGGCCGGGCCCCGGCGAGGAGGCGCTCCTCCAGTACGTCGGTGCGCATCCCCTCCGCGTCGCCGGGCACCGGCAGCAGCCGGGCTCCGGCCCGCCGGAAGACCTGGACGGCGCCCAGGTAGCTCGGGTCGTCCAGGGCCACCTCGTCGCCCTCGTCGACGAGGGTCTGGGCGACGAGGTCCAGGCCCTGCTGGCTGCCCGCGGTGACCATCACCCGCTCGGGGCCGACGGGGGCCCCGGTCGCGCTCGCCCGGGCCGCGATCACCTCGCGCATCGGGGCGATGCCGTCCGTGGGGGCGTACTGGAGCGCTCGTGCCGCAGACCCGCCCGACCCGGCGAACAGCCGGTCGGTGGCCTCGGCGAGCCGGGCCACGGGGAAGCTGTCGGGGGCCGGGATCCCGCCGGCCATCGAGAGCACCCCGGGGGCGGCGGCGGCCGCCAGGATCCGGCTCACCGCGTCGGAGCGGCCCCAGCCGGTCCGGCGGGCGAGGAGGCTCTCGATGCCACGAGGGGCGGCGGCTTGCTGCGCGGCGCTCATCCTGCGTCCACCTTCCGCGGTTGCGCGACGATCTGGGGCGGGAAGTCCTTCAGGCGCCACACCGGCGATTTCAGGACCACCAGGACCGCGGTCAGGAAGAGCGCGGCGGTCACGAAGAGCGTCTCCCGCAGCCCGATGAGGTCG
Source organism: Streptomyces sp. NPDC006450 (assembly GCF_040612195.1). Classification (NCBI taxonomy): domain Bacteria; kingdom Bacillati; phylum Actinomycetota; class Actinomycetes; order Kitasatosporales; family Streptomycetaceae; genus Streptomyces; species Streptomyces sp. NPDC006450. Next base: position 1,864 of record NZ_JBEXPT010000140.1, read on the forward strand.
CCGAGCCAGCCGCCCAGGAGGGCGCCGAGCGGGAGCGTGCCCCAGGAGACGAAGCGGTATCCGGCGTTCATCCGGCCCAGGAGGTGATCCGGGGTCATGGACTGGCGCAGGCTGATGATGTGGATGTTGGCGATGGTGCCGCCCGCGCCGATCAGGCCGAACGCGGCGACGAACAGGGCCAGCGAGGCCGCCCCGCCGTTCGCCGGAGCGGCCGGGATCGCCACCGGTGCCAGGCAGCACAGCAGCAGGGCCGTCAGGATGGCCGGTCCGAGCCCGGTCCTGCGCTTGAGCCGCTGGGCGAGCATCGAGCCGACCAGGGAACCCACCGCGCCCGTGCCCAGCAGCAGCCCGATGCCACCCGGCGAGATGCCGAGCGTGCGGGCCGCGTAGAGCACGAAGACCGTCTGGAGGGACATCCAGCACAGGTTGTACAGCCCGGACTGGAGGGCGCAGGCCCGCAGGTGGGCGCTGTCCCAGATGATCCGGATGCCCTCGGCGATGCTGGTCCGGATCCCGGTCCGGTCCTGCTGGGGCACCGGCTCCGGCTCGACGCGCCGTACGGCGAGCAGCGTCAGCACGGAGACGAGGTACGAGATCCCGTTGATCAGCAGCGCGTAGGGCGCGGTGACCCAGCCGATGAGCAGACCGGCAAGCCCCGGCCCGCCGATCTGGGCCAGCGAACTGGTTCCCTGGAGCTTGCTGTTGCCCTCCACCAGGTGCTGCTTGCCGACCAGGGTCGGCAGGTACGACTGGTAGGACACGTCGAAGACCACGGTGAGGGTGCCCACGAGCAGCGCGGCGACGTACACGTACTCGATGCGGAGCAGGTCGAGCACGGCGAGCAGCGGTACGGCACTGACCAGGAGCGCACGCCCCACGTTGGCCATGATCATCAGTGGCCTGCGCCGCACCCGGTCGACCCAGACGCCGACCAGGAGGGTGACCATCAGGAACGGGGCGTAGGAGGCCGCGTTGACGAAGCCCACCTGGGAGGAGCTGGCGTCGAGCGTCAGCACCGCGGTGAGCGGCAGCGCCAGGGTCGTGACCTGGGCCCCGACCTGTGAGATCGCCTCCCCGGACCAGAACTTGAGGAACTCCGGGTCCCGCCAGAGCGTGGAGGGCGCGGCGGCCGGTGGTGCGGCCGCCGTCTCCTCCACCGGCTCGGCGGCCCCGTTCCCGATGCCGGTCATTTCGCTTCCACTCCCTCGGCGGCCGGGTCGACGTGGAACGCGCAGCCGATCTGGGCGCCGCGCAGCATGCTCACGATGCCCACGGCCGGGTCGGTGACCCCGCGGGCCAGGGTGCCGGCGTAGCGTCCGTCGACCATCAGCGTTCCGTAGGCGACGGCCATGTCCTCGCAGGTCTCGCCGTCCTCGGAGAGGAACCGCTCGGTGGTCGGCAGCAGGCGGTGCTGGAGGACGTACGGGCCGTCGACGGCCTGGCGCAGCTTGGCGACCCATTCCTTCTGGTCGGTGGTCCAGCCGGGGGTGACGCCGACGCCGCCGTAGAGCAGGGTGGGCTTGAGGACCAGGTGGTCCTTGTTGGCGATGGCGTAGGGCAGCAGGTCGATCTTCTCGCCGCCGAAGGTGACCTTCTCGTCGCGGACGAATCGGGTCCAGGGCAGGATCCGGTCGATCAGCTCGCGCTCGGCCTCGGTGAAGACGGAGCGGTTGCGCTCGTCGCTGAGCATCGCGAGGCTGCCCTTGTTGCCGTACAGCTCGCAGTCGAGCGGGGCGAACAGTTCGACCGTGCCGGCCTCGACGGCGTCGAGCAGCGGGTTGACGAGGTCGTAGGTGCGGGGCTCGTCGGGCATTTCGCCGGGCAGGAACATCCGGTAGACCACGTCGATCTTGCGGCCCTGGTGGAGGACGCTGCCGTTGTCGTAGGCGAAGTCGCCCAGGTGGCAGACGATCGTCTCGAAGCCGAGCCGCTCGAAGGCCGGTACGACGAACTCCATCCAGCACTTGGACTTCTCGAAGCCCTCGGGCCAGTCGGTGATCGCGAGCAGCGGCCGCTCGATGCCTTCGAGGGAGGGTGCCTGGCGGCGCAGCACCTCGGTGATGCGGGCGAGCGGGTCGGGGTAGACCAGGCTCTCGGCGGCCGCGAACTCCGCGAACTCGGCGTCCTGGATCAGGGCGCGGGCGAACTCGCCCATCTGCCAGCCGCCCAGCGAGGAGCCGGTGTTGAGTTCCATGACGCGGAAGCCGCCGGTCTCGCGGTACAGGTCGGCGCGGGAGAGCGGGGCGAGCTCGTCCGTGGAGCCGCGCAGGACCAGGTCGGCCTGTGTGGGGGACATGCCGACGGCGGTGGCGAAGGCGCGCAGGTCGCCGCCGAAGAGCCGGGCGGGCACCGCCTTGAGCAGTTCGAAGAGGCCGTTCAGGTCGTTCTCCAGGCCCGTGACGTCGGCCTCGCTGAGGAAGACGGGGCGGTTGAGCCCCTCGCCGCCGCCGGCTCCGTAGCGGAACCACTCCACGCCGCGGACTCCGGAGACGGTCTGTCGGGCGGCGGTGCGCTCGTGGTCGAAGAAGCGGCGGGTCACGGCGTTCTCGACGCGGGCGCCGAGCCGGTGCGCGGCGACTCCGGAGACCTCCGTACGGGAGAGCGCCTCGGCGCGGTCCAGGGCGCGGCGGGTGGCGGCCGGGGTCTCGCCGACCGCGATGAGCGCGGCGGAGCGGGGGGTCAGGCCGCGGGGCGGGAGCAGCAGCTCGTCGCCGGGCTCGACCAGGGCGACGGCCTCGGCGAGGTCCTCGACGTCCTCGGGGGCCGGCAGGACGACGCGGTCGACTGCGCCGTCGTAGGCCGGGTAGAGGAAGCGGACCTCGGCGCTGAGGGCACGGGTCGGGGTGATGTCGGGGGTCTCCTCGAAGGCGATCCTGGCGGCGGCCAGCGGCAGGTCCACGCCGGTGGCGAGGTTGTTCAGGTGCGGGATGAGGTCGCCGCCGAGGCGGCCGTTGAGCTCGATCAGGCGGGGACCGTTCGCGGCGACGCGCAGTTCGGTGTGGGTGACGCCGTAGTCGACTCCGGCGGCGCGGTGCGAGTCCTGGACCAGCTGGGTGACGGCTTCGGCCCACGGCTCGTGGCGCCAGTCGGTGACGAGGTGGCCGACCTCTTCGAAGTACGGGTGGGCGCCGAGGCGCTTGCGGGCCACGCACACCGGGGTGGCCAGGCCGTCCACGACGACGCTGTCCACGCTCAGTTCGGGGCCCTCGACGAACTCCTCGATCAGGACCGAGGCGGTGGTACCGGCGCCGCGCAGCCGGCTGGTGGAGGCGAGCCGGAAGGCCCGGCGCAGGCCGTCGACGTCGCGGGCCATCATCACGCCGAAGCTGCCGCCGAGGGTGCGGGGCTTGACGACGACCGGGAAACCGATGGACTCGGCGGCGGCGACGGCCTCGTCCTCGGTGGTGGCCGGGACGTAGCGGACGGCGGCCATGCCGGCCGCTTCCAGGGCCTGGCGGGTGGCGTACTTGTCGCGGCAGGTCTTCGCGGCCGCCGGGTCCATGGCCCGCATGCCGAGCTTCTTGGCGACCGCGGACACGGCGACGAGCGACCACTCGTCCCAGGTGACGATCGCGGCATTGGCGACCTCGCCGCGCAGGTCGGCGACCGGGGCGTACAGCTTGGCGGCGTCCGTGGTGTCGGCGATCCGGTGGGTGTCCACGTAGCGGGCCTGCCAGGTGGGGGCCTCCGGCGCGACGAGGGTCACCTCGTAGTGCTGGGCGAGGGAGGCCAGGGCGTACTCCCGGTACTGCTGTATGCGGCTGCCTACGAGGATGACGCGCTGGCGTTCGGAGGTCATGGGGACCACGGTGGATTCCTTTCGGTACGGGGCGTGGAGCCGGTTCGCCCTGGAGAACAGGGGGTGCGAGAGGTGGTGCGGAGGTGTGGTGGGGGTCAGTCCGTCCGACCGGCGGCGGCCGGTGGGGCTCCGACGGGCACGCAGGTCAGGCGGAAGGAGCCGGCGGACTCGGTGATGGCTGCCTCGACCTCCCGGGTGGAGGCGCCGCGGAAGCGGAAGCGGGTGCCGACGTGCTCGTAGCCGCTGATCGCCGGGGCGGTGGAGCCGACCGGGGTGTGCTTGACGGCGTACGGGAGCCGGCCGGGCGCGGGTTCCCGTACCCAGCCGGCCGCGTCGACCCGGCAGGGGGCGGGCACCGGGAGCGGGAGCAGCAGGTAGCCGCCGACCTCGCCGGTCTTGAGCGGCGGCAGGACCGGGGTCCGGCCGAGCTGGATGTCCACGGCGGCGGCCATCAGGTCGATGCCGTGGACGTCGCGCCAGGTGAAGGGGATCTCCCCGCCGCCCACCCGGGCACCGCACTCCAGGAAGACCAGCGCGGGCCCGCCGTCGGGGGCCGGGGTGACGAAGGCCTCCAGGTGGAAGACCCAGGGCTGGGAGCCGCCGAGGGCGGGGCCGACGGCGGCGGCGAAGGCCTCGACGGCCTCCAGGAGCGCGGGGTCGTCCTCCTCCACGGAGCCGAGCCAGGTGCCCTGGGTGAAGTCGGCGCAGGTGCCGCCCACGTAGCGCGAGACGGTCCAGCTGCCGAGCGAATCGCCTTCCCACAGGCCGTCGATGTGCAGGATCGGCCCGTCCACGTAGCTCTGGACGAGGTGCGGTTCGGCGGCGAGCGCCGCGGCCAGCCCGGTCAGGGCGGCCAGTTCGGCGGCGGAGTCGATCCGGACCACGCCCCGACTGGCGGTGCCGCGGTGCGGTTTGACGACCAGCGGCCAGCCGTGTGCCCCGCCGAAGGCGAGCACGGCGGCCGGGTCGGGGGCGGGGGCGAAGGCGGGTACCGGCAGGCCGGCGGCCTCGGCCGTACGGCACATGGTCAGCTTGTCGCGGAACACGGCCAGTTCGGCGGTGTGCTGGCCGGGGATCGCGAACTCCTCGCGGATCAGCGCGGCCGTGTCCAGGTCGCCCTCGTTGAGGGCGACCAGCCGTGCCGGGGCGCCGAAACGGGCGACGAGCCCGGTGACGGCGGCGCGGACGGCGGGCAGGTCGTCGGTCAGCCCGACGGTGGCCACCGCGGCGGCGGTGCGCGGTAACGAGGCGCGGCCGAGCTCGGTGCTCACGTAGGTGACGTGCGCGGTGGTGTGGTCGAGGTAGTCGGCGTAGTGGGCGTGGGTGTCCCGCCAGCGGTGCAGGACGATGATGTGCGGCCGGTCGGCGCTCATGCCGCCTCGCCCCCCTCACCCGCGTCGGCGTCGGCATCGGCCGCGGAGGCGGCCGCGAGCCAGGGCAGGGCGGCCGTCGCCATCGTGCGGACGCCGACGGAGAGCGCGGGTCCGGCGACCGGCGCGAAGGTGGAGGAGTGGTTCTGCGGGAGCTCGTCCAGCTTGCCGGCCGCGAAGGCCTCGCCGAAGGCCTGCGGGTCGAGGCCGCCGTAGAACCAGTACACCGAGGGGACCCGGGCTGCGGTGGCGAGGAGGCCGAAGTCCTCGCTGGCGGTGGTCGGGCCCATGGTCATGACGGCGCCGGCCCCGAAGTGCTCGCGGTGGGCGTCGGCCACGCGCGCGGCGCTCTCGGTGTCGTTGACGGTCATCGGCAGGTGGTAGACGGAGGTGATCTCCGGGTCGGCGGTGGCGCCCGCGGCGGCCGATTCGGCGCGCGCGAGGCGCTCGACGGCCGCGAGGACCTTCTCGCGGACCGGAGCGGAGCTGGTGCGCACGTTGATGCCGAGTTCGGCCGTGTCGGGTATGACCGCGGCGGTGGTGCCGGCGTGCAGTTTGCCGACGGTGACCACCACCGGCTCCTGGGCGGCGATCTCGCGGGAGACCACGGTCTGGAGCCGCAGCACGAGCGAGGCCGCCATCACCACGGGGTCGACGGCCGCCTCGGGCTTGGAGCCGTGGCCGCCGCGTCCGAAGAGCTTGACGGTCAGGGAGTCGGTGGCGCCCATGACCGTGCCCGGCAGGGTCGCGATGAGGCCGACGGGGCCGGGTCCCACGTGCGAGCCGAGGATCACGTCGGGGCGCGGGAACCGCTCGAAGAGGCCGTCCTCGACCATCTCGCGGGCTCCGTAGCCGCTCTCCTCCCCCGGTTGGAAGACGGCGACGACGGTGCCGCTCCAGGCCCCGCGGTTACGGGCGAACAGGGCGCAGGACCCGATCAGCGCGGCCACGTGGAGGTCGTGGCCGCAGGCGTGCATCACGGGGACCTCGGCGCCCGCTTCGTCGGTGGCCGTCGCGGTGCTCGCGTAGGGCAGCCCGGTGGCCTCCTTGACGGGGAGCGCGTCCATGTCGGCGCGCAGCATGACCACCGGTCCGTCGCCGTTGCCCAGGACCGCGACGACGCCGGTGCGGCCGACGCCGGTGGTGATCTCCCAGCCGCCCTGGGCGGCCAGCCGCTCGGCGACGAGGGCTGCCGTCCGCTTCTCCTGGAAGGCGAGTTCGGGGTGGGTGTGCAGCTCGCGGTAGTCGGCCTCCAGGGCCGGCATCAGCGAGTCGAGACCTTCGAGCAGTGCAGTCATGACGTCCTTCTCAGGCATGAGGGGTTACGGACACGGGCTGTTCGCGACCGGGGTGTTCGCGCACACCCCATGAGGCGGCCAGCGCCGCCGCGGCGGTCAGTGCGGGCCACCACGGCAGCCAGGCGCCCAGACCCGCCGACCTCAGGAGTTCCGCGAGCATCGGGAACGTGCCGCCGAAGAGGCTGATCGCGGCCGCGGTGGGCAGCCCCACGGCGACGGCGCGCACCGCCGGCGGGAACAGCTGTCCCGCGAAGACGTTGCTCACCGCGAGCGGGAGGCCCAGCAGGAAGAGCAGGACCACGGTGACGGCGGGGACGGGCACCCGTCCGGAGTTCATGGCCGCCAGCAGCGGCACGGTGCCCAGGGCGAGCCCGGCGAAACCGAGGCGCAGGACGGGCAGGGCGCCGAACCGGTCGGCCGCCCTGCCGCCGCCGAGCATGGCCGCGAGGAGCGCCACCATGCCGAGGAGCAGTGCGGCGGAGGCCTCCTCCTTGGTGGCGGACCCGGCGCTCTCGGCGTACGAGGGGAAGTCGACGGTGACGAAGTAGAAGGCGGTGGTGGCTCCTGAGGTGATGGCGAACACCACGGCGAGGCGGCCGAGATGGGCCCGGAGCACCGGCCAGGGGCTCGGCGCCTTCACCACCGGTGCCGCCTCCACCGCGGCTTCCGCGGCTTCCGCGGCTTCCGCGGGCGGGGCCGCTCCCTGCACGGCCCTGCCCGCGGAGGCCGTGAAGACGGAACTCTCCGCCGCCCCGCGCCGGATCCACAGGGCGGTCAGCCCGAGCAGTGCGCCGAAGACGAAGCCGTAGCGCCAGGCGCCGTCCTCGACTCCGCTCTCCCCGAACACCCCGAGCAGGACGTTCATGACGACGAAGGAGAGTGCGCTGCCCAACACCACGCCCCCGTAGGAGACGGCGCTGTAGAAGTAGCGGCGCCCGGCCGGTGCGGTCTCGGTGACGTACGCGGCCACGCTCGGGTTCTCCGCCCCGACCGACAGGCCCTGCACCAGCCGGGCCCCGACCACCAGGAGCGGAGCCGCCAGGCCGATGGAGGCGTAGCCCGGTATGACGGCGAGGAAGAGGGAGCCGGCGGCGATCAGGCCGACGGTGAGGGTCAGTCCGTAGCGCCGGCCGCGGGTGTCGGTGAGCCGGCCGATGAGCACGCTGCCCAGCGGGCGGACCAGGAAGCCGAGGGCGAAGCCGAGGTAGGCGGCGATGAGTTTGGCGGTGGGCGAGGTGCCGGGGAACAGGGCCTCGGCGAAGTAGGGGGCGAGGATGCCGTAGATGGTCCAGTCGTAGGCCTCGACGACCGATCCGACGGTGGCAGCGGCCAGTTCCCTGCAGGGGCGCCGGGCCGGCGCGGGGGCGGTGGTGGCCGCCTCCGCACCGGCCACCGCACCGGCCACCGCACCGGCTTCCGCACCGGCTTCCGCCGCCCCGGCCGCGGGGAGGCCGGCGTGCTTAGTGCTGGTCATCTGTTACTCCGTAGACCCTGATCAATGAGGTGTCCTGGCCGGGGAAGGGCACGGCGTGGAGCCGGACCCCGGTCGCCGGGAGGGCGTCCAGGCCGGTCAGACCCGTGAGGGCGGGCAGGCCGGCGGCGGCGAGCGCCGCCGCCACCGGCCCGTTGCCCTCGCGGCTGTCCGTGGCCACGAGGAGCGCGCCCTGCCCGGCGAGCAGTGCCACGGCGTCCTCGGTGAGGTACGGGCCGGCCGCGCGGCCGGTCTGCACGACGACGGCGTGCCCCGTGAGGTCGAAGGGCGCCAGCGCCAGCCGGTCGGCGACCGGCTGCCCGGCTCCGAGGAGCCGGACCAGGACCACGGGAAGGTCCACCAGGCCGGCCAGGCCCGGTGCTGCCCCGTCCGAACCCGTCGGCCAGGCGGCCCGGGTCGCGGGGCCGGTCAGGTCCGTCGTGGTACGGCCCGATCCGGCGGCACCGGTGTTCCGGGAGCCCTTGTGCGGCTCCTGGAGCAGCTCCCGGCGGGTGATCTTCGTACTGCCGACCATCAGCAGTCCGAGGTGGCGGACGATCAGTTCGCCCAGTTCCCCGTCGGCGATGTCGTCGCCGGGGATGTCCAGGCGGAACCCCTGCATCTGCAGGGCGCCTCCGTTGCTGAAGACGACCTCCGCGTCGAAGTCGACCCGCCACTCGCCGCCGTGCTGACCGTTGTTCGTTCCCGTGGTCATGTCCCTGTCCTCACGTTCGTGGATCCGGTGCGGCGCCGGGTCGGTGACGACCTCGTGCCGCGCGGATCCGTGCTCTGCCGTGCCGAGCCGGCCGATCCGGCTCAGACGCAGTCGATCAGAGCCTTCTCCAGAGCCGCTGCCATCTCGTGGATCTCCTCGTCGGTGATCACCAGCGGCGGAAGCAGCCGGATCACGGCGCCGTGCCGGCCGCCGCTCTCCAGCAGCAGCCCGTGGTCCAGGCAGGCGCGTTTGATGCGCTTGGCCCGGGCCCCGTCGGCGGGCCGCGACCCGAGCCGGTCGGCCGGGCCCGCGGGGTCGACGATCTCGATGCCCCACATCAGGCCCCGGCCGCGGATCTGGCCGATCTCGGGATGGCCCGCGGCCAGCCGGCCGAGCAGGGTGGCGATCAACTCGCCCTTGGCGGCGGCCTTTTCGATCAGCCCCTCGGCCTCCGTGACCCGCATCGCGGCGAGTCCCGCGACCAGGGCGATCTGGTTGCCGCGGAAGGTGCCCGCGTGGGCTCCGGGCGTCCAGGCGTCGTACTTGCCGTGGTAGAGCAGCAGCGACAGCGGGAAGCCTCCGCCGGCCGCCTTCGACACGAGGACGGCGTCCGGTTCGATCCCCGACTCCTCGAAGGCCCACATGGTGCCGGTGCGTCCGAAGCCGGCCTGGATCTCGTCCAGGACCAGCGGGATGTCCAGCCGGGCGGTGATCTCCCGCAGACCGCGCAGCCACGAGGCCGGCGCCGGGATCACCCCGCCCTCGCCCTGGACGGCTTCGACGAAGATCGCGGCCGGGGTGGTGATGCCGCTCTCCGGGTCGGTGAGCAGCCGCTCGATGTAGGTCAGGCCGGCCTGGATGCCCGCCTCGCCGCCGATCCCGAAGGGGCAGCGGTAGTCGTAGGGGTAGGGCAGGTGGTGGACGTCCGGCATCAGCGAGGGCACGGACTGCTTGGCGCCCAGGTTGCCGGTGAGGGCGAGGGCGCCCGCCGTCATGCCGTGGTACGCCCCGTGGAAGGAGATCACCGTCCGGCGGCCGGTGGCGATCTTGAACAGCTTGATGGCGGCTTCGGTGGCGTCGGTGCCCGCCGGTCCGCAGAACTGCGTCTTGAAGGTATCCGCCATGGTGCCCGGCAGCCGCGCGTACAGCGCCCGGAGGTACTCGTACTTGGCCGGGGTGGTCAGGTCCAGCGCCTGCTGGACCTGACCGGAGGTGAGGTACTCCCCCACCGCGGCCAGCACGTCCGGGTGGTTGTGCCCCAGGGCGAGGGTGCCCGCCGCGGCGAGGCAGTCCAGGTACTCGCGTCCGTGCCCGTCGCGGATCCGTGCTCCGCGGCCTTCGGCGAGGAGCTTGCCGAAGGCGTTGGCGTAGGTCCGGGCGCCCGATTCGCGCGCCTCGACGAAGGTGTACATCTCGTCCGGCGTGAGGGTGGTCACGTCGTCACTTCCTCAGGTGTGAGCGGGCATCGGCGACCATGACCTGGCCGAGGGCGATCCCTCCGTCATTGGTCGGGACGAGCCGGTGGACATAGGTGTCGAACCCGTCGGCGGTCAGCCCGGTCAGACAGTTGAGCAGCAGGAACTCGTTGAGGAACACGCCTCCGGAGAGGGCGACCTGGTTGACCCCGGTCTCCTCCCGCAGGGCCTTGCAGCGCTCGCGCACCATCTCGACGACGGCCGTGTGGAACCGGCGGCTGATCCGGTCCACGGGCAGCCCGCCGGCGATGTCGGCGGCCATGGCCCGGATCACGGGCCGCGGGTCGACCTCGGTCAGTCCGTCGGCCTCGTAGGCCCCGAAGCGGTACGAGGCCTGCGGCTCGCGGGTGGCGTCGCGGTCGAGCAGCCCCTCCAGCTCGATCGGGCCCTGGGCCTCGTACTCGGCCCTCGCGCAGACCCCGGCGAGGGCGGCGGCCCCGTCGAAGAGCCGGCCCATGCTGGAGGTGGGCGGGGAGTTGATCCCGCGGGCGGCCATCGTGGCGAAGACCTGCCGGCGCTGCGCGTCGAGGGCGGCGAGGGCCGGGAAGGCCGCCAGGGCCCGGTCCCCGTCCCCGTCGAAGGCGTCCAGGGCGAGCGCGTACCCGGTGCGGATGGGTTCGCGTACGGCCTGGTCGCCGCCGATCAGCGGCAGGCCGCGCATCCGGCCGACCCGGCGGTAGGCGGCGAAGTCCCCGAGGAGGAACTCCCCGCCCCAGACCGTGCCGTCGTCCCCGTAACCGAAGCCGTCGAAGATCACGCCGAGGGTGGTGCCGCTCACGTGGTTCTCCGCCATGCAGGAGGCCATGTGGGCGTGGTGGTGCTGGACTTCCACCGTGGGGAGCGCCGGGCCCGTGCCGTCGTCGTCCAGGGCGGCCCGGGTGGAGCGGAACTGCGGGTGCATGTCGTGCGCCGTGACCTCCGGCTTGAGCGCGTACAGCTGCGCCAGGTGCCGGGCGGTGCGGTGGTGCGCGGCGAAGGTCTCGTCGTTCTTGAGGTCGCCGATGTGCTGGCTGAGGAAGACCTGGGAACCGTTGGTGAGGGCGACGGTCGTCTTCAGTTCGGCGCCGAGGGCGACCACGGGGGCCACCTCGCGGCCGACGTCCACCGGGTAGGGGGCGTAGCCACGGGCCCGGCGGATGAACTGGAGCAGCGGTTCGTCGAGTTCGGGGTGGTCGGAGAGGCGGACCACCGAGTCGTCGACGCGGATCTCGATGTCACGGTCGTGGTAGAGGATCACGTCCGCGATCTCGAAGAGCTGCTCCAGGGCCTCTTCGTTGCGGTAGGCGATGGGGTAGCCGGAGATGTTGCCGCTGGTGGCGACGAGCGCTTCGAGGCCGGGCTCGTCCAGCAGCAGGTGGTGGTGGGGTGCCGAGGGCAGCATGATCCCCAGGTTGGGGTTGCGCGGGGCCACGGACTCCGGGAGGGAGCCCGCGCGCTTGCGGGCCAGCAGGATGGGGCGGGCCGGCGAGCGCAGGACGTCGATCTCCGCTTCGGAGAGCTCCACCAGGCCCTGCGCCGTGGCGAGATCGCGGACCATCACCGCGAACGGCTTGGAGTCGCGGCGCTTGCGGCTGCGCAGCAGCGCCACGGCCTCGGCGTTGGTCGCGTCCACCACGAGGTGGAAGCCGCCGACGCTCTTCATGGCCGCGATCCCGCCGTCCGCGAGCACCCGGGCGGCCCGCAGGAGCGCCTCGTCGCCTTCGGCCCCGTTCCCCTCGCGGTCCCGGAGCAGCAGCCGGGGGCCGCAGTCCGGGCACGCGTTGGGCTGTGCGTGGTAGCGCCGGTCCATGGGGTCCTCGTACTCGGCCTTGCAGTCCGCGCACATGGTGAAGGTGGCCATGGTGGTCATCGGACGGTCGTACGGCAGGTCCTGGATGATGGAGTAGCGGGGCCCGCAGTTGGTGCAGTTGATGAAGGGGTAGCGGTGCCGGCGGTCCTTCGGGTCGCGAAGTTCCGCCTGGCAGTCGCCACAGACGTGGGTGTCCGCCGGGAGCAGCGCGGACCGGGCTCCGGTGTGCTCGCTGTGCACGATGGTGAACGGGCCCGCGGGCACGGTGCCGCGGTCCAGTCCCCGGGTCGGGCGGACCTCGTCGACCCGGGCGAGCTCGGGGGCGCGGCCGCTGAGGCCCGCGGCGAACTCCTCCAGGGCGGCGACCGGTCCGGACGCCTCCACCAGCACGCCCTCGGGATCGTTGCGAACCCAGCCGCAGAGGCCGAGTTCACGGGCCAGCTTGTAGACGAACGGCCGGTAGCCGACGCCCTGGACCACGCCGGTGACGCGGATGCGCCACTCGTCATAAGCGCTGCCGGCGCTGCCGGTCCCGACGGCTCTCTCCGTGACGGTCTGCTCGGTGCTCATGGCGGTCTCCTCGGTCCCTTGTCTCAGCAGAGCCGGGGGAGTTCGGCGCCGAGGAGTTCCTCCAGCTGGGTCTCGCGGCCGTCCGTGTCGCGCAGCAGCACCAGGCCTTCGGTGTCCTCGGAGACCTCGCCGATGGTCACCGCGTCCTTGCCGTAGGGCTCGGAGCGCAGGGCCGCCAGCACCTCCGCCTCGGCCGCCGGGTCCACGAAGAGCGCCAGGCAGCCCTCGTTGGCGCAGTGCAGCGGGTTGATGCCGAGCATGTCGGCGGCCATGGCCGTCTCGTGCTGGATGGGCAGGTCGTCCTGGGCGACGCGGATGGTGCGGCCGAGCTTGCCCGCGTACTCGTGGAGCACGGCGGTCAGGCCGCCGCGGGTGACGTCGCGCATCGAGCGGACGGCGCCGGGCGCCGTGTGGGACAGGACGGTGTCGACGAGGCCGGCCAGCGGAGCGCAGTCGCTGTCCACGCGCTGTTCGAAGCCCAGTCCCTCGCGGATGGAGAGCAGGTGCACCGTGTGGTTGCCGATGGGGCCGCTGAGGATCACCTTGTCGCCGGGGCGCACGTCGGTCATGGTGAGCGGCTCGCGCTCGAAGACCCCGACGCCCGCGGTGTTCAGGTAGATCTGGTCGGCCTCGCCCTTGCGGACCACCTTGGTGTCCCCGCCGACGATCTGTACGCCGGCCTCGCGGGCGGTGTCGCGGACCGACTCCAGCGCCCGGACCAGCTTGGCGATGGGGAGCCCGGTCTCCAGGATCATCCCGAGGGTGAGGTACTTGGGCCGGGCGCCCGCCACGGCCAGGTCGTTGACGGTGCCGCAGACCGCGATCTTCCCGATGTCCCCGTTGCCGAAGAACGGCGGGTCGACCACGAAGGAGTCGGTGGTCATCGCGATGCGGTCGCCCTCGATCTTGAGGATCGCGCTGTCCTCCATGATGCCGATGTACACGTCGCCGAGGGTCGACGCGATCACCTGGAGCAGGTCCTGGCTGAGCTTCGCGCCGGTGCCGTGGTCGAGGACGATGAATTCGGTGGGATCCACGCTCGTGGTCATGCCGGTTCCTTTCTGGAATGGGGCGTCGGGGAGAGGGGCGTGGTCACGGGGTCTTGATGTTCTTGCGGGGCAGCCCGCCCTCGGCGTCGAGGACCCGGATGACCTCGGCGGAGTCGGTCACCGTGGCGCAGTAGCCCTCCAGCCAGTCCAGGGCGCGCTGCTTGTCGTCCAGGCGGGCCGAGACGACGCAGTCGGACGGGACCCAGATGTTGTAGCCGCGGAAGAAGGCGTCGGCGGCGGTGGTCTGGACGCATATCTGCGTCTGCATGCCGGTGATCAGCACGGTGTCCACTCCGAGGGCCTGGAGGCGGTCGTGCAGGTCGGTCTCGTAGAAGCCCGAGTCCTTGCTCTTCTCCATGACGACGTCCTCGGGGGCCAGGAAGGCCTCGATGATGTCGGCGCCGTGGGTGCCGCGCTGGACCGGGAGGTAGCCGTCGTAGCGCTCGGCGTTCGGGTCGTCCGGGTCGTTGACGAGCTGCAGGTGGAAGATGTGGTGGCCGCGGCTGCGCATCTCGTCGAGGAAGCCCGTGAAGTGGGGGGTCGCGGCCTCGACGGCGGCGACGCGCTCGGGGTTCTTCTCGACGAGTTCGTACTGGAGGTCGTTGGTCAGGACGGCGATCTTGGACATGGCTGTGCCCTTCGGTGGAGGGGTGGGGTCCCGGAGCCCGGCCGGCGCACGTCGACGTGCGCCCCGGCGGGCGGGGGGGGGGGTGTGGGGGGTGGGTGGGGCGGGGGGGGGGGGCGGGGGGCCCGACGCCGCGGGGGGCAGGTGCGGGCCCACCGACACCCAACAACCCATCACCCCCCACACCACCCACCCACACGACTCATAAAGAAACAAAAACGCCA
>NZ_JBEXPT010000141.1:0-16206 GCF_040612195.1 Streptomyces sp. NPDC006450
CGCCTGCGCCCCCCCCACCCCCCCCCCCCCGGGCGCGCCCCCCCCGGGGCGCGCCCCCCCCCCCCCCCCGCCGGCGCGCGGGGGGGCCGCCCGCCCCCCCCCCCCGCACGACGGCGGCCATCGTGTCGACGACGGGCGTGCCGGTTACGCCGTACGGGCGATGACGTAGCGGAAGATGTTCGGCAGCCAGACGGCCCCGTCACCCCGTTCGTACGGGTGAAGCGCCTCCGCCAGCTCCTTCTCCACCTGGACCGGGTCCGAGCACTCGTACAACCCGGTCGACAGCAGCCCGCGCACCGCGCTGTCCACGTCGGCGTACCCGAAGGGGCAGAACACCCGCCCCGACCCGTCCGGCACCAGGCCGGCCTCCTCCGCCATCGCGTCCAGGTCCCGCGCCGCCGGGCCGCCGCCCAGGACGGACGGCACCGTGCACCGCTCCGCCGGACCCCAGTCGGCCAGCACCACCGCGCCACCGGGCCGGCGCACCGCCGGCAGGGCCGCGGCCAGGGCGCCCGGGGCGGGCGAGAAGGCCAGCAGCACGTCGTAGGGCACCGCGGGCACCGGCGGGGCCGCGAGGACCTCCAGGAGGCGCTCCCGGGCCAGCGTCCGGCGTGCCGGATCCGCCTCCACACCCGTGGCCAGGGCTCCCCGGCCCGAGGCCAGCAGCAGGGGCAGTCCGGCCCCGCAGTCGAGGCCCAGCAGCCGGTCGCCCGGCCCGACCTCCAGCCGGTCGTAGACCGCCTCGTACAGCGGTACCAGCATCCGTTCCTGGATCTCCGCCCAGTCCCGCGCGACAAGCGTCGCCGTCGGCGTCGGTGTCATCGAAAGAGCGCTCCTGATTCCTTGTCGCCCCCATGCCCCCGTTGCCAGGGAACTCCCGATTCGCCCCCGCGTCCAGAGGAGCGCGCCACCCGATTCGCACCCGATTCACGTTCGGCACTCCGGGCGCCGTACCATTCGCGCCATGGCAAAGGCACCCGTTCTCACCCCCCAGGCGGAGGATTTCCCCCGCTGGTACCAGGATCTGATCAACAAGGCCGAGCTGGCCGACAACGGTCCGGTACGCGGCACCATGGTCATCCGACCGTACGGCTACGGGCTGTGGGAGCGGATGCAGCAGGAGATGGACGCGCGCATCAAGGACGCGGGCGCCCAGAACGCGTACTTCCCGCTGTTCATCCCGCAGTCGTACCTGACGAGGGAAGCGGAGCACGTCGAGGGCTTCGCCCCCGAGCTCGCGGTCGTCACGCACGGCGGCGGCAAGGAGCTCGACGAGCCGGTCGTCGTCCGGCCCACCTCCGAGACGATCATCAACGACTACTTCTCCAAGTGGGTCCAGAGCTACCGCGACCTGCCCCTGCTGATCAACCAGTGGGCGAACGTGGTCCGCTGGGAGATGCGTCCGCGCGTGTTCCTCCGTACGAGCGAGTTCCTCTGGCAGGAGGGCCACACGGCCCACGTCACGTACGAGGACGCCCGCGACTACGCCGCCCGCATCCACACGGACGTGTACGGCGACTTCATGACCAACGTGCTCGGCATCGACGTCGTGCTCGGCCGCAAGACCGCCAAGGAGCGCTTCGCCGGCGCCATCAACACCCTCACCCTCGAGGGCGTGATGGGCGACGGCAAGGCCCTGCAGCTCGGCACCAGCCACGAGCTCGGCACCAACTTCGCCAAGGCCTTCAACACGCAGTACCTGTCGAAGGAAGGCAAGCAGGAGCTCGTCTGGCAGACCTCCTGGGGCGTCTCCACCCGCATGGTCGGCGGCCTGATCATGTCGCACGGCGACGACAACGGCCTGCGGGTCCCGCCCCGTCTCGCGCACGTCCAGGTCGTCGTCATGGCGATCAAGGGCGACGAGGCCGTGGCCAAGGTCCGCGAGCTGGGCGCCCAGCTCAAGGCCGCGGGCCTGCGGGTGTTCGTCGACGACCGCGTCGACACCCCCTTCGGCCGCCGCGCCGTGGACTGGGAGCTCAAGGGCGTACCGGTCCGCGTCGAGATCGGCCCCCGCGACCTGGAGGCCGGCACAGCGATGCTGGCCCGCCGGATCCCGGGCGGCAAGGAGGCCGTGCAGATCTCCGACCTCGCCGCCCTGCTGCCCAAGGTCCTGGAAGAGGACCAGGACCAGCTGCTGCGCGAGTCCCGCGAGCGCCGGCTGGCCCGTACCTCGGACGTGTCGACCATCGAGGAGGCCGCCGAGGCCGCCATCGCCGGCGGCTGGGCGCGGATCCCGTGGGCCGACCTCGGGCCCGAGGGCGAAGCGAAGCTTGCCGAGCAGGCCGTGTCCGTGCGCTGCCTGATCGCCGAGGACGGGTCGGTGCCGCAGGCGGACGACGCCCCCGGCAACCTCGCGATCGTCGCGCGCTCGTACTAGCCGGTCCGGCTGACGGCTCTCACGCCCCGGCGTGCGGCACCCGCCGCGCGCCGGGGCTGTGTCCGTCACCGCCGGCCGGTAGGCCGCCTTACGTACCGACTCCTCCTGAGATATGCGCACCCGTCCTCGTCGGGACGCATCAGACTGAACTGACTGGTACGTGCAAAAAATTTGGAATGGCCCGGAATCGGAACACCGGGGCACCCCGGCTCGTTGTCACGACGTGAGCACGACACCACCTGTTCTCGCCGCAGAGCTGGCGCAGGCGTGGGCCGATATTCAGCGGTACCACCCCGAGCTGCCTGACCTTGCCGCGCCCGAGTCCCTGATCGGAGAGTCCTCGTCCGCCTGCGGCGCCGAACTCTCCTTCGAGCGACTGCTGCACGAGGCAGTCCACGGCATCGCCGCAGCGCGCGGAGTGCGTGACACTTCGCGCGCCGGCCGCTACCACAACCGCAGGTTCCTCGCGATCGCCGAGGAGATGGGGCTGGACCACACCGAAGAGCCGCACGCGAGCAGCGGCTTCTCCCTGGTCTCGCTCAATCCCGAGGCGAAGAAGCGCTACCGCCCCACCATGGAGCGCCTCCAGCGCGCTCTGAAGGCCCATACGGCCGCCACGGCCGCCGACACCAAGCGCAGCTTCCGCGGTCCGGCCGCCCGGCACGGCTCCTCCGGCGGCGGCGTGCGCGTCAAGGCGGTCTGCGACTGCGGGCGCAACGTGCGCGTGGTGCCGTCCGTGCTGGCTCAGGCCCCGATCGTGTGCGGAGGCTGCATGAAGCCCTTCCGCATCCCCGAAGTGGCCATCGCGGTGGCCTCCTGACCCGGCGGGTGAGCTCCACGACCTTCCGGCCGAGCGCGCCGCGGGCGTGTGGCACAATGGACAGCTGTACTCGACAGTCGCATAGGACCCCTCTCTCCTCCGGCTGACGCGTCCATCGGGCACCCGAGTACCGCAACCCCACGTGGCATCTCATGTGCCCAACCACGTCAAGTTCAGGAGACACCACTCCAGTGGCAGTCAAGATCAAGCTCAAGCGCCTCGGCAAGATTCGCCAGCCGCACTACCGCATCGTCGTCGCCGACGCCCGTACCCGTCGGGACGGTCGCGCGATCGAAGAGATCGGTATCTACCACCCGACGTACAACCCGTCGCGCATCGAGGTCAACGCCGAGCGTGCGCAGTACTGGCTGTCGGTCGGCGCCCAGCCCACCGAGGCTGTGCTCGCCATCCTGAAGCTCACCGGTGACTGGCAGGCGCACAAGGGCCTCCCGGCCCCCGCGCCGCTGCTGCAGCCGGCGACGAAGGAGAACAAGCGTCGCTCCTTCGACGAGTTCGCCAAGGCCCTCGAGGGCATCGGCGAGGGCAAGGGCGAAGCCATTACCCAGAAGGCGAAGAAGGCCGACAAGAAGGCGGACGAGGCTGAGGCCGAGACCGCCGAGTCGACCGAGGCCTGAGCATGCTCGAGGAGGCTCTTGAGCACCTCGTGAAGGGCATCGTGGACAACCCCGACGAAGTGCAGGTCGCCTCGCGCAACCTGCGCCGCGGGCAGGTGCTGGAGGTCCGGGTCCACCCCGACGACCTCGGCAAGGTGATCGGCCGCAACGGTCGCACCGCACGTGCTCTGCGTACCGTCGTGGGCGCCATCGGCGGCCGGGGGATCCGCGTCGACCTCGTCGACGTGGACCAGGTCCGCTGAGACCCGGTTTGCCAGCAGCGTGAATCACCGGCACGGGCCGGGGAGGGCATACGTGCCCGCCCCGGCCCGTCGTCGTCTGAACAGGAGAAAAGCAGTGGAGCTGGTAGTCGCGCGGATCGGCCGCGCCCACGGGATCAAGGGTGAGGTCACCGTCGAGGTGCGGACCGACGAGCCCGAGCTGCGGCTCGGACCCGGCGCCGTGCTCCGGACCGACCCGGCGTCGGCGGGACCGCTGACGATCGAGGCGGGCCGGGTGCACAGCGGCAGGCTGATGCTGCGCTTCGCCGGGGTCAAGGACCGCACCGGCGCCGAGGCGCTGCGCAACATCCTGCTCATCGCCGACGTGGACCCGGCGGAGCTGCCCGCCGAGGACGACGAGTACTACGACCACCAGCTGATGGACCTCGACGTGGTTCTCGAGGACGGCACGGTGATCGGCCGGATCACCGAGATCTCGCACCTGCCCTCGCAGGACCTGTTCATCGTCGAGCGGCCGGACGGCACCGAGGTGATGATCCCCTTCGTCGAGGAGATCGTCGCCGAGATCGACCTCGACGAGCAGCGCTGCGTCATCACCCCGCCGCCCGGTCTCATCGACGAGCGCGAGGCGATCGTCGTGTCCACCCGGGACGAGGACGCGGACTCGGACGCAGACGCGGACTCGGACTCGGCCGAGGGCGTGAACGGGGAAGACGCCTGATGCGTCTCGACGTCGTCACGATCTTCCCCGAGTACCTGGAACCGCTCAACGTCTCCCTGGTCGGCAAGGCTCGGGCGCGCGGCCAGCTCGACGTACACGTCCACGACCTGCGGCACTGGACGTACGACCGGCACAACACGGTGGACGACACGCCTTACGGCGGCGGTCCCGGCATGGTGATGAAGACCGAGCCCTGGGGTGAGGCCCTGGACGCGGCGCTGGCCGACGGCTACGAGGCGGGCGCGCACGGGCCCGTCATCGTCGTCCCCACTCCCAGCGGCCGACCCTTCACCCAGGAACTGGCCGTCGAGCTCTCCGAACGCCCCTGGCTGATCTTCACCCCGGCCCGGTACGAGGGCATCGACCGCCGGGTCATGGACGAGTACGCCACGCGCCT
The DNA here is from genome assembly GCF_040612195.1 of Streptomyces sp. NPDC006450. NCBI lineage: Bacteria > Bacillati > Actinomycetota > Actinomycetes > Kitasatosporales > Streptomycetaceae > Streptomyces > Streptomyces sp. NPDC006450. Next base: position 5,172 of record NZ_JBEXPT010000141.1, read on the forward strand.
GCCGGTCTACGAGGTGTCCATCGGCGACTACGTCCTCGCCGGCGGCGAGGCGGCCGTCCTGGTGGTCACGGAGGCCGTGGCCCGGCTGCTGCCCGGGGTGCTCGGCAACGCCGAATCGCACCGCGACGACTCCTTCGCGGCCGGGGACATGGCGAACCTCCTGGAGGGGCCCGTCTACACCAAGCCCCCCCAGTGGCGTGGCCACGGGATCCCGGACGTGCTGGTCAGCGGCCACCACGGCAAGATCGCCCGGTGGCGCCGCGACGAGGCCTTCCGCCGCACGGCGGCCAACCGCCCCGATCTGATCGAGCGCTGCGAAGCCTCCTCCTTCGACAAGAAGGACCGCGAGCTGCTGAGCATCCTCGGCTGGAAGCCGTCTCCCGACGGCCGATTTTGGCGCAGGCCCCAGCCCGTGGAAGAATAGGCGGCTGCTGTGTGCTCGCGTACGCCCCTGCCACAGGGGGACAGTCGTCCGCCGGGTCCCGCAGCTCCCGAATTCTCTCCGGAAACCCCGCATCGGCGACCTGTGGCGTCATGCGAAGAAAGCAGACGAATCTCATGTCTCACCTGCTCGATGGCGTCAACGCCGCCACCCTGCGCTCGGACCTCCCGGCCTTCCGCCCGGGTGACACCGTCAACGTGCACGTCCGCGTGATCGAGGGCAACCGCTCCCGTATCCAGCAGTTCAAGGGTGTCGTCATCCGCCGCCAGGGCTCGGGCGTCTCCGAGACCTTCACGGTCCGCAAGGTCTCCTTCAGCGTCGGCGTGGAGCGTACCTTCCCGGTCCACTCCCCGATCTTCGAGAAGATCGAGCTCGTCACCCGCGGTGACGTGCGTCGCGCCAAGCTGTACTTCCTCCGTGAGCTCCGCGGCAAGGCCGCGAAGATCAAGGAGAAGCGCGACCGCTGATCTGCTCCCGGGGTTCGGGGGAAGGCCGGATAGGCTCGCCCCCGATGGACACCGAAGCACCTCACACGCAGCGCGGCCACTCTTCCCCCGGCGAGGGGGAGGAGAGGTCGCGCTTCGTGCTTTCCGGAGCCGGGCCCGCCGAGGACCCGGGCGCGCGGACGGACCCCGGCAAGGCCGGCTGGCTGACCTGGCGGCGCGCCGGGCTGCTCGGCATGGCCTGCACCGTCTTCCTGCTGCTGTTCAGCAATTTCGTGCTCCAGCCCTTCCTGATCCCGAGCCGCTCGATGGAGCCCACGCTCGCCGTCGGGGACCGGGTGCTGGTCAACAAGCTGGCGTACCGTTTCGGCGCCACGCCGGAGCGCGGTGACGTCGTGGTCTTCGACGGCAAGGGCTCCTTCGTGCGGGAGACCCCGGACGGGAATCCGATCGGCGACGCCCTGCACGGGGCGGCCTCGGCGCTCGGGCTGGCCGAACCCTCGGACACCGATTTCGTGAAGCGGGTCGTGGGCGTCGGCGGCGACGACGTGGTGTGCGACGGGAACGGCCGGATCAAGGTCAACGGCGTGCCGCTGGACGAGCCGTACCTCTTCCCCGGCGACTCGGGATCGAGAGTGCCGTTCCGCGTCGTCGTGCCCCTCGGGACCCTGTGGGTCATGGGTGACCACCGTTCCCAGTCCCGGGACTCCCGGGACCACCTGGGGGAGCCGGGCGGGGGGATGGTGCCGGTGGAGAAGGTGATCGGGCGGGCCGACTGGATCGGCTGGCCGGTTTCGCGCTGGGGCGACGCGGGTTCCGTGGGCGGTGGCCGTGGGTAGCCGCGGGCGCCCGCGGGGCTACGAGGACGCCGGGCATGAGCCGGAACCGGACGCGGCCGCCGGGCCCGGCGGCCGGGCCGAGCGGCGCCGCCTCGCCCGCCGGGTCCGGCGCAGACGGCGTACCCGCCGGGCGGGGGAGCTGCCCCTGCTCGTGGTGGTCGCGCTGTGCATCGCCCTGATCCTCAAGACCTTCCTCGTCCAGGCCTTCTTCATCCCGTCGGGCTCCATGGAGCAGACGATCCGGATCGGCGACCGGGTCCTGGTGGACAAGCTCACCCCGTGGTTCGGCTCCGAGGTCGAGCGCGGAGACGTGGTCGTGTTCAAGGATCCGGGAGGCTGGCTGGGTGCCGAGAGCGTCCAGACCGCCGAGGACCCGGTGGGGATCAAGCAGATCAAAAAGACCCTCACCTTCATCGGCCTGCTGCCCTCGGCGAGCGAACAGGACCTGATCAAGCGGGTGATCGGCGTAGGCGGGGACAGCGTGAAGTGCTGTGACGCCCGGGGCCGGGTCAGCGTCAACGGGTCGCCGCTCGACGAGCCGTACGTGAACCCGGGCAACGTGCCCTCGGAGATCCGCTTCGAGGTGCAGGTGCCCCCCGGACGGATCTTCGTCATGGGCGACCACCGGGCGAACTCCGCCGACTCCCGCTACCACCTCGACGAGGCCTTCCACGGCACGATCGACGAGAAGGACGTGGTCGGCGAGGCCGTGGTGATCGCCTGGCCCTTCGGGCACTGGCACCGGCTGGAACAGCCCGCCACCTTCCGCATGGTTCCCGACCAGGCGCGCGGCGGTCGCCGCGCGCCCCGTAGGCGCCGCGGCGCCTCCTCGTTCGCATAGTGTGTCCTTGGTCTCCCGCGCCTTCGGGAACTCCCGCTCGTTAAGGGAGGGGAGGGCCCGTGCCTCATCAGGGCCGGGCGTCGATTTCCGAACGAGGAGTGGATGTGGGGGACGTGGCGGTTGGTGCACGATCCGGACGCGACGAGGGTGGCGAGGAGCCGAACGACTCCTCCAGGCCCGATGCCGTCGAGAACGACGGCGACGCGCAGGACGGCGCCGCGGCTCGCCCGCACCGTTCGTTCTGGAAGGAGCTGCCGCTCCTGGTCGGCATCGCCCTGCTGCTCGCTCTGCTGATCAAGACCTTCCTGGTGCAGGCGTTCTCCATCCCCTCCGACTCGATGCAGAACACCCTGCAGCGCGGTGACCGGGTGCTCGTGGACAAGCTGACGCCGTGGTTCGGATCGGAGCCCGAGCGCGGTGAGGTCGTGGTCTTCCACGACCCGTCGAACTGGCTGAGCGGGGAGCCCACCCCGGACCCCAACATCGCGCAGAAGGCCCTCAGCTGGATCGGCCTCATGCCGTCCGCAGAGGAGAAGGACCTGATCAAGCGGACGATCGCCATCGGCGGTGACACGGTCGAGTGCAAGAAGGGGGGACCGGTCATCGTCAACGGCAAGGAGCTCGACGAGCCGTACATCTTCCCGGGCAACACCCCGTGCGACGACTTCCCCTTCGGTCCGCTCACCGTGCCCAAGGGCAAGATCTGGGTGATGGGCGACCACCGGCAGAACTCGCAGGACTCCCGCTACCACCAGCAGGACCCCACCCAGGGCTTCGTGCCCGTCAGTGATGTCGTCGGACGCGCCGTGGTGGTCGCCTGGCCGATCACCCGCTGGTCCACCCTGCCGATTCCGGACACCTACGATCAGCCGGGCATCGGCACGCAGACCAAGGCCACCGCGCTCGGTCTGGGCGCCGCCGGGCTGGCGCCGGTCGGGCTCGGCCCCGCCGCGCTCGGGTTCGCCGGCGCGGTGCCGGTCGTGCTGTGGCGCTGGCGGAGGCTGACCGCGGGGCCTACCGACAGGTAGGGTGCCGCCCAGGTCGACGATCTCCGAGGGTGGGGGCGCTTCACATGGGCGGAACACAAGCAATACGAGCAGGTGACGGCGATGGCCGCGGTGCTCTCGGCAGCGTGCTGTCGGGAGTGGCCGTGGCCATCGGCTTTGTGCTCTTCCTGGGCGGGTTCGTGTGGGGAGCCGTCGTGTACCAGCCGTACACGGTGCCGACCGACTCGATGGTGCCGACCGTGAAGCCCGGAGACCGGGTGCTGGCGCAGCGCATCACCGGGGGAGAGGTGCGCCGCGGGGACGTGGTGATCTTCAAGGACGAGCAGTGGAGCGATTCGCCGATGGTCAAGCGGGTCGTCGGCATCGGCGGGGACACGGTCAAGTGCTGCGGTGACGGCGGCCGGCTCACCGTCAACGGCAAGGAGCTGGACGAGCCGTACATCGAGGTGGAGCAGCTCGACGTGGTGGGCGCTCCGGGCGGGTCCGCCTCCCGCACGCCGTTCGAGGTGACGGTGCCGGAGGGCAACCTGTTCCTGCTCGGCGACCGGCGCGGAGCCTCGCTGGACTCCCGGGCCCACCTGCAGGAGGCCGGCCAGGGGACGGTGGCCCGCTCGGCGGTCACGGGCCGCGTCGACGCCCTCGCGTGGCCCGACGCGTCGATGCTGGAGCGTCCCAAGGCCTACGCCGCCCTGCCCGGCGGGACCTCGGCACCGGGGCCGCTGCGGCTCCAGGTGGCCGCAGTGGTGGCCGGAGCCGCCCTGGTGGTGCTCGGAGCCGCGTACGGGCCGGTCGTACGGGTTCTCGGGCGCGGGCGCGGGCGGAGGCAGGGCCGGGCCGATGCCCGCTGACGCCCCGGCACCGGTGCCGGGGCCCGGTCCCGGGCCCGGTCCGCGCAAGGTGGCGCGGGTGATCCTGCTGGACCCCGAGGACCGCATCCTGCTGCTGCACGGCTTCGAGCCGGGAGACCCGGCGGACGACTGGTGGTTCACCCCCGGCGGCGGTCTGGAAGGGTCCGAGACCCGGGAACAGGCCGCGCTCCGCGAGCTCGCGGAGGAGACCGGGATCACCGACGTGGAACTGGGGCCGGTGCTGTGGCACCGCTACTGCTCCTTCCCCTTCGACGGGCGCCGCTGGGAGCAGGACGAGTGGTACTTCCTGGCCCGGACGAGCCAGACGGCGACCGCGCTGGGAGGCCTCACCGAGCTGGAGCGGCGCAGCGTCTCGGGCACCAGGTGGTGGACCTCCGAGGAACTTCTTGCGGCCCATGAGACGGTGTACCCGACCAGACTCGCAGAGCTGCTCCGCACGCTGCTCGACGACGGTCCCCCGGGTGCGCCCGTGAACCTGGCCCCGGAAATCGTTTAGGGGCGCACGGGCCTGGCGCACAATAGGGGGACGCACGGCTGAAGGGGAACATGCCATGAGTGCCGAGGACCTCGAGAAGTACGAGACCGAGATGGAGCTGAAGCTCTATCGCGAGTACCGCGACGTCGTCGGGCTGTTCAAGTATGTGATCGAGACCGAACGCCGTTTCTACCTCACCAACGACTACGAGATGCAGGTGCACTCGGTGCAGGGGGAGGTCTTCTTCGAGGTCTCGATGGCCGACGCGTGGGTCTGGGACATGTACAGACCGGCTCGGTTCGTGAAACAGGTACGGGTGCTCACCTTCAAGGACGTGAACATCGAGGAGCTCAACAAGAGCGATCTCGAACTTCCGGGCAGCTGATTCCGTCGCCTGCTTCCCCGGCCCGGCCCACCGGCCTGGTTCCCTCGACGGGGTGACGCGGTTGTCCACATCGCCCCGGTTGTCCACCAAGATCCACGAGGTGGGCGGGGACGCGGGATCGTCGGTGCCGGAGGTGGTGCCGGATGAACGCGAAGGGCGTGGCACAGCAGGCATTGGGGCGGTACGGCGAGGACCTCGCGACGCGGCGGCTCACCGAGGCCGGGATGACCGTGATCGCGCGGAACTGGCGGTGTCGCGGCGGGGAGATCGACATCGTCGCCCGCGACGGGGACGCCCTCGTCGTGTGCGAGGTCAAGACCCGGCGGGCGGGGGAGTTCGAACATCCCATGGCCGCGCTGCGGCCCGCCAAGGCCGAGCGCTTGCGCCGGCTCGCCGGGCGCTGGCTGGCCGACCACGGGGGACCACCCCCGGGCGGGGTGCGCATCGACCTCGTCGGAGTCCTCCTGCCGCGGCGCGGCGGGCCCCTGGTCGAGCACGTCAGGGGGGCGGCCTGATGGGGTTCGCGCGGGCCTGCTCGGTGGCCCTCGTGGGCGTCGACGGCGTGGTGGTGGAGGTCCAGGCCGACCTGGAGCCCGGGGTCGCCACCTTCTCCCTGGTGGGGCTGCCCGACAAGACCCTGGTCGAGAGCCGGGACCGGGTCAGGGCGGCCGTGGTGAACTCGGGCGCCGCCTGGCCGCAGAAGAAGCTCACCGTCGGCCTCAGTCCGGCGTCGGTCCCGAAGTCGGGCGCGGGTTTCGACCTCGCTGTGGCGGCCGCCGTCCTGGGCGCCGCAGAGGTGGTCGACCCGAAGGTGATCGCCGACCTCGTCCTCATCGGGGAGCTGGGGCTGGACGGCCGGGTGCGTCCCGTCCGCGGGATCCTGCCGGCGGTGCTCGCCGCCGCCGAGGCCGGATACCGGCAGGTCGTGGTCCCGCAGCAGTGCGCGGCCGAGGCCGTGCTCGTCCCGGACGTCTCGGTGCTCGGGGTACGCAGCCTGCGGCAACTGATCGCGGTGCTCACCGAGGGGGAGGTCCCCGAGGAGGAGCCACCGGATCCGTCCGGGCGCCCGGACCCGATGCTCGCCGGGCTCGTCGTCCCCGGCGCCGGACTCGGCACGGGGGTGGCCCGCGACGGCGACGGGCGGGACTTCCCCGACCTCGCGGACGTCGCCGGACAGCACGCGGCACGCCGGGCCCTGGAGGTGGCGGCCGCCGGGGGCCACCACCTGTTCCTGAGCGGACCGCCGGGCGCGGGCAAGACGATGATGGCCGAGCGGATCCCGTGGATCATGCCCCCGCTCACCCGACAGGACTCCCTGGAGGTCACGGCCGTCCACTCGGTCGCGGGAATCCTGCCCCCGGGCGAACCACTGGTCGCGCGGCCCCCGTACTGCGCACCGCACCACTCGGCGACCATGCAGTCCCTCGTCGGGGGCGGAGCCGGTGTGGCCAGGCCCGGAGCGGTGTCCCTGGCCCACAGGGGGGTGCTGTTCCTCGACGAAGCCGCAGAGTTCAGCACCAAGGCCCTGGACGCCCTGAGGCAGCCCCTCGAAGCGGGACACGTGGTCATCGCCCGGGCCGCCGGGGTGGTACGCCTGCCGGCCCGGTTCCTGATGGTGCTGGCCGCCAACCCCTGTCCCTGCGGCCGGCACACCCTGCACGGGACCGGATGCGACTGCCCGGCCTCGGTGATCCGCCGTTACCAGGCCCGGCTGTCGGGGCCGCTGCTGGACCGGGTGGACCTGCGCGTGGAGGTCGAGCCGGTCACCCGCTCCGATCTGCTGGGGCGCGGGGGCCGCGGCGAAGCCACGGCGGTGGTGGCCGCGCGCGTCAGGGAGGCCCGGGACCGGGCGGCGGCCCGGCTCGACGGCACGCCCTGGCGGCTCAACGCGGAGGTCCCGGGCCACGAGCTGCGGACCCGCTGGCCGGCCGCCCCGGGAGCAATGGCCCAGGCCGAGCGGGACCTGGAGCGCGGCCTGCTGACCGCGCGGGGGCTCGACCGGGTGCTCCGGGTCGCCTGGACGGTGGCGGACCTGAGGAGCCGGGACCGCCCCGACGCCCTGGACGTGGCGGTCGCCCTCGAACTGCGCACCGGAATCGCCCGCGGAGCCACGGCGCACCTGGACGCCGCCTCATGACCGCCGCGACGCCGCCCCCGGGACCCGGCCCGGAGCGGGAGCGGGAGGGGGAGGCGGAGCCCGCGGGTGAGGTGCTCGCGCGGGCCGCGCTCACCCGGGTCCTGGAGCCCGGGGAGGAGCCCGGCGGGCGCTGGCTGCGGGCGTACGGGGCCGTCGGGCTGATACGGCTGCTGACCGGGCCCGCGCCGGAGCCAGGGGTGCTGACCGGGGTCGGCGGCGAGCGGCTCGCCGGATACCGGCGCCGGGCCGCGTCGGCCGACCCCCGGCGGGACCTGGAGGTCGCCGCCGAGACCGGGGGCCGGTTCGTCTGCCCCGGGTCGGCGGAGTGGCCGAGTCAGCTGGACGACCTCGGCGACGCCCGGCCCGTCGGGCTGTGGGTGCGGGGCAGGCCGAGCCTGCGGGCCTGGGCCCTGCGGTCCGTGGCGGTGGTCGGGGCCCGCGCGTGCACCCCGTACGGGGCACACATGGCCCAGAGCCTGGCCGGTGAACTCGCCGAGCGCGGGTGGGTGGTGGTCTCGGGCGCCGCCTACGGGATCGACGGCGCCGCCCACCGCGGCGCCCTCGCCGCCGGCGGAGCGACGGCCGCCGTGCTGGCCTGCGGAGTGGACGTGCCCTACCCGCGCGGGCACGCCGGACTGTTCGGCCGGATCGCCGCCCAGGGGCTGCTCCTCGGCGAGCTGCCGCCCGGTAGCCATCCCACGCCGAGCCGTTTCGTCCTGCGCAACCGCGTCATCGCCGCCCTGACCCGGGGCACGGTCGTCGTGGAGGCGGCCCACCGCAGCGGCTCCCTGGTCACCGCCCGGCGGGCCCAGGCACTGGGACGGATCACCATGGGCATCCCCGGCCCGGCCACCAGCGGGCTCTCGGCCGGCGTGCACGAACTGCTGCGCGGCGAGGCCGCGCTGGTCACCGACGCGGCCGAGGTCATCGAGCTGGTCGGAGGGATGGGAGAGCTGGCCCCCGAGCGGCGGGGCCCCGTGATCGCCCGGGACCTGCTGGGTCCCGAAGCGGTGCGGGTACTCGACGCCCTCCCGGTGGGACGCCTCGCGGACCTGGAGGAACTGGCCCTCGCTGCGGGCGTCGGCACCGATGAAGTCATCGGCAGACTGTACGAACTTCACTCTCTGGGGTTCGTCGAACGGCAGGGCGACGGCTGGCAGTTGACCCCGAAGCGGCCGAGAGGAGGCGCATAAAGCGGAGCCACCCGGCGAGGCGGTCGTTGACCTGGGGTGTTCCGGTGAAAGAGTGAAGCCGATGAGAGACGCGGTCTTCCCAGTGGCACCCGCCGGGACCGTGCGCCAGGCGCCGGTCCCGGGGCGGCCGCGCGAGCCGGGGCGCCCTTGCGGGCACGCGCGATCCCGTACTCTTCGCGCACCGCGACACTTCCGTCACGCTACGCTCCCAAGGAATCCGGCTCCGGCAAAGGCGAAGCATGCCCCAGCACACCTCAGGGTCCGACCGCGCTGCGGTTCCCCCCGCTGCGCGCGGCAGCGAGCGGTCCACCGCGCCCTCGTCGCTGGAGGTGCTGTGGCGCTCGTACAAGGACTCGGGTGACGAGCGGCTGCGGGAGCAGCTGATCCTGCACTACTCGCCCCTCGTGAAGTACGTGGCCGGCCGCGTCAGCGTCGGCCTGCCGCCCAATGTGGAACAGGCCGACTTCGTCTCCTCCGGAGTCTTCGGACTGATCGATGCCATCGAGAAGTTCGACATCGAACGGTCCATCAAGTTCGAGACGTACGCGATCACCCGCATCCGCGGCGCGATGATCGACGAGTTGCGGGCGCTGGACTGGATCCCCCGCTCGGTGCGGCAGAAGGCGCGCGCCGTGGAACGGGCCTACGCCACGCTGGAGGCCCAGCTGCGGCGCACACCCACCGAGCACGAGGTCGCCGGGGAAATGGGCATCGGGGTGGAGGATCTGCACGCCGTTTTCAGCCAGTTGTCGCTGGCCAACGTGGTCGCCCTGGAAGAGCTGCTGCACGTCGGCGGGGAGGGCGACCGGCTCTCCCTGATGGACACCCTGGAGGACACCGCCGCGGACAACCCGGTGGAGGTCGCGGAGGACCGGGAGTTGCGGCGGCTGCTGGCGCGGGCCATCAACACGCTGCCCGAGCGGGAGAAGACGGTGGTGACCCTCTACTACTACGAGGGGCTCACGCTCGCCGAGATCGGCAACGTCCTCGGGGTCACCGAGAGCCGCGTCAGCCAGATCCACACCAAGTCGGTCCTGCAGCTGCGGGCGAAGCTGGCGGACGTCGGGCGCTGAACCGGCGTCCCGGGGTGCGAGGGCGGAGTCCGAGAGCGTGCGACGGCCTTGCGGTACATCCGTAGAGTGGACGCGTGCCCAGGATTCGAGCGGCCTCCGTGGCCGAGCACCGGTCGATGCAGCGCGGCGCCCTGTTGGACGCCGCGCGTTCCCTGCTGTCCGAAGGGGGGACGGAAGCGCTGACCTTCCCCGCCCTCGCCGAACGGACCGGCCTCGCCCGGTCCTCCGTGTACGAGTACTTCCGGTCCCGCGCGGCCGTCGTCGAAGAGCTGTGCGCGGTGGACTTCCCCGTATGGGCGGCCGAGATCGAGGCGGCGATGTCCGAGGCGGATTCGCCGGAGGCGAAGATCGAGGCGTATGTGCGCTGCCAGCTGGGGCTGGTCGGGGACAAGCGGCACCGGGCGGTGGTGGCGATCTCGGCGAGCGAGCTGGACGCGGGGGCGCGCGAGAAGATCCGCGCGGCGCACGGGAGCCTGATCGCGATGATCGTGGAGGCGCTGGCCGCGCTGGGGCAGGCGGAGCCGAGGCTGGCCGCGATGCTGCTCCAGGGTGTGGTGGACGCCGCCGTCCGGCGGATCGAGGCGGGCGCGGGGGAGGACCCCGTCGTGGTCACGGACGCGGCGGTGGCCATGGCCCTGCGGGGCGTCCTGGGCTGACCCGGCGCTGACCCGGCCCCGGCCCGGCCCCGGAGGCGGGCCTCGCCCTGGGCCCGGTTCTTCGTCGGGCGTGCGGTGCGGTGCGGCGGCGGCCGGCCCTGCGGGGCGAAGTCCCCTACCCGCCCTTCCTCCGTTCCCAGGGCTCCGCCCTGACCCGGTCCTCAAGCGCCGGACGGCTGAAATCCGGACTCCGGTTCTTCAGCGCCGGGCAGCTGAAATCCGGACTCCCGGCCTCATGCGCCGGACGGCTGAAATCCGGACTCCGGGCCTAAGCGCCGGGCGGCTGGGAACTCGGATCCTGGGCCTCGAGTGCCGGGCGGCTGAGGGGTAGTAGGCGGGGGGTCGGGCGGGGGAGGAGCGTCAGGGGGTTGAGGTAGGTCTCGGCGCGGAGAAGGCCCCAGTGGAGGCAGGAACGGGGGCAGTGGGCGCCGTCCGCGAGGAGGGCCACCACCTGGCCCGCCGTGACCTCGGCGCCCTGCGCCACCAGGGGGCGGACCGGTTCGTACGTCGTGCGCAGGCCGTTCGGGAGGGTCAGCGAGAGGACCCCGCGGCCCGCGACCGGGCCCGCGTAGTGGACCCGGCCCGGACCGACCGCGCGGAGCTCCGCGCCCACCCCCGCCGCCAACTTCGGAAGATCACACGTCAGAACTCCACTCACGCGAGATAGAATATCTT
>NZ_JBEXPT010000142.1:0-15877 GCF_040612195.1 Streptomyces sp. NPDC006450
CCCAGCAGGCCCCACACCGCGAAGGTGGCCAGTCGGCCGTCCAGGGCCGCCACGGACACGTTCCCGGCCCCTGCCAGCGCGCAGGCGCCCGCCGCGATCCCGGCGCCCGCCGGAAGGCCGCCCCTCGCCGGCGCCCCGGATCGCAGCGCGAGCGCCCCCGCCGCCAGCGTCACCGCGAGCTGGGCCGCGAAGACCGCCGCGGGGGCCGGGTCCAGCACCACGGGCGCCGCGAACAGCGCCGCCCAGCCCAGGACCACCGCGGCCACCCCTGGCTCCCGGCGCCCCGGGAGCACCCGGACCAGCCACCACGCGGCCCCGGCCGTCAGCAGCAGCGCCACCAGCGGAGCGAGCTCCGGTCCGTTGCCGGCCGCCGGAGCCGGCGTCGTCGCCGACCAGACCTCCTCCAGCACCCGCAGCCGGCCGACCAGCACCGTCGCCACCCACGCCAGGGCGGTCGCGGCCTCCAGGGCGGCCACCCCCGCAGCGGTCAGGGCGAGGCCGCGCCGGACGGGCTCCGGGAGCGCGGAGACCCGTAGCGCCCCCAGCAGGGGCAGGGCCACCAGCAGGTACCCGACCGCGGCCCAGTGCGGGCGCAGCTCCGGGGCGGCCAGGCCCCCCAGGGCGGCCACGGCCGCGAGGGCGCCGGTCGCGGCGAACGCCACCGGCATCCGCGCGCCGCGCCGGGCCACCGCCAGGGCCAGGACGGCGACCGCCGCCAGTAGCGCCGACGGGGCCAGGGCCGCGCCCGCCGACTGCGCCGCCACCGAATCCGCCAGACCCGTCAGCAGCGCAGCCCCGCCCGCCACCGAACCCGCGGTCCCCGCCCAGGAGGACCAGCGCCCCGGCCGGAGCAGCGCGAGCGCCGCGTCCAGGGCCGCCGTCGCCAGCAGCGCCCAGCCCATATCCGACCCTGTCGCCCCGCCCGCCAGCGCCGCCAGCGGCAGCGGGAGCTGCGCCGTCAGCAGCGCCGCGGGCAGGGGGGCCCGCAGTGCCCGCGCGGCCGGCGTCCAGCCGTACGCGGCCCAGCCGGCCGCCAGCACCGCGGACGCGCCCGCCGCGTACGCCGTGCCGTCCACCTCCGGCATGCCGACGGCGTACAGCGCGTACGCGTCCAGCACCGTCAGCAGCAGGCCGACACCGGCCACCGCCTCGGCGGTCGAACCCAGCCCCCGGCGCAGCAGCGCCACCGGGGCGCCCAGCGCCGCCGCCGTCACCACGGCGAGCACCGCGCTGCGCCCGGCGATCCCGAGGGAGCCCCAGCTGACCAGCGTGAACGCCAGCGCCGCGACCGCCAGCAGTACCGCGCCCAGGACCAGCAGCACGTTCTGCGCGCTGGGGGCCGAGGCCTCCTTCGCCTGCCCGGGCGCCTTCGGGCGGGCCGGCGCACCCCACGCAAGGGGGGCCTGAGCGGCCTGAGCACCCAGCAGCCAGGCGCGGCGACTCAGCAGGAAGTGGCGCCGGGCGTCGAGTTGGATCAGTTCGCGGTCGATGAGCACGAGCTCCTCGGCCGGCGGCAGGGGGTTGTCCATGGTCCGCAGTGTGGTGCCCGTCACCCCGTCAGGACATGGGTGCGCGTACTCATCTCCGGGTGAGTTCCGGCTGAGTACCGGGTGTGCGCCCCCGCCGCGCGCGAGACTGGAGACATGGACCGAAGCAGCGGCAGTCCCGGCGACGTGCCCGGCAGGAGCCGCGGCGCCCCCGCCAACCCCGGTGACCGGTGGACCCGTTACCGCTTCCGCAGCGTCTGGGACCTCGACGCCGCCCCCGCCCGCGTCTACGCCGCCCTGGAACGCCCCGAGTCCTACCCCCTGTGGTGGCCCCAGATCCGCGCCGTCGACCCGGCCGCGGACGGGAGCGGCGGCACCGCCTTCATCCGCTCCGCCCTCCCGTACACCCTGCGCGTGAGCGCGGCCGAACTCCTGCGGGACCCCGTGCGCGGGATCCTGGAGGTCGCCCTGCTCGGCGACCTGGAGGGCTGGGCGCGCTGGACCGTACGGCCGCGGTCCGGCGGCACGCGTGCCCTGTACGAGCAGGAGGTCGAGGTGCGCCGCCCCCTGATGCGGCTGCTCGCGTTCCCCGGGCGGCCGGTGTTCCGGCTCAACCACACCCTCATGATGCGGGCCGGGCGGCGCGGGCTCGCCGCACATCTGGCGGCCCGGCCGGAAGCGGTTTGAACCAGCCCCGAGCCTTCTGTATTGTTCAGCTCGTTCCCGGGCGATTAGCTCAGCGGGAGAGCACTTCGTTCACACCGAAGGGGTCACTGGTTCGATCCCAGTATCGCCCACCGGGACAGGCCGGTCCGTCTGCTGACGGACCGGCCTTCCGCATGTGCGGAGGCCTGCGCGGACCCGCCGGGACCCCCGCCCCTCACCCTCCCGGTCACGCCGCCGCGGGCAGCTCCGGCCTCAGCGGCCAGTTCGGATCCACCGACTCCGGGGTGCCCTGCCGCGCGAACCACGCCTGCAGTCCCCGCGCCTGCGCCGCGTGCCACACCTGCTGGAGCGTGTGCAGCTCCGCCGGCGTCAGCCGCTCCAGCCGGCCCGCGAACCGGCGCCCCACGGCCCGTACGAGCTCCAGGGACGCCAGCGCGTCCGCGCCCGCGTCATGGGCCCCCTCCAGCTCTATCCCGTAGTGCGCGCACAGGTCCGTCAGCGTCCGGCGCCCCTTGCGGTAGCGGTCCAGATGCTTGTCCAGCACCCGCGGATCCAGCACCGTCAGCGGCCGGTTGTCCAGGTACCGGGCCAGTGAGGACGCCCGGTGCCGGCGCAACTCCCGGTCCAGCAGCGTCAGATCGAACGGCGCGTTCATCACCACCACCGGCCGCCCCGCCACCTGCTGCTCCCCGAGCGCGCGGGCTATCTCCTCCACCACCGGCGCGGGCCACCGCCCGTTGCGCTGGAGGTGCTCATCGGTCAGACCGTGCACTTCCGTGGCCCCCGGGGGCACCGGGATGCCGGGATTGACCAGCCAGCGCGTCGAGCGGATCCGGCCGCCCGCGCACTCCTGCACGATGAGCGCGGCGGACACGATCCGGTCCCGTTCCACGTCCACCCCGGTCGTCTCCGTGTCGAATGCGGCCAGCGGGCCCTCATACCAGCGTGTCATGGCGAACTCCTCGTCACCCGTCGGCAGATGGCCCCACCCGGGCACCGCGCCCCAGGCCCCGCCACCCTTGCCCGAAACGGTGATACCCGGGCTCTTCGGCCCGTACGCCGTTTGCGGGACGCCGACTGCGGAGACAACTCAACTGGGGGACCGCGCACATGACCGGTCGTCAACCCCGACACCCTGGAACGGACCTGACGCGGCCTGCCACGGCCGCTTGAGACGGGACAGCCCGGAAGGCATGGGGAGCCGGCCATGGCGCTCGCGCAGCCCGAACCGGGCGGGGTGCTCGCGGGGCGGATCGATCCGCGGACCGACCCGCGGAGCGGACCGCTGCGCGGCACGCTCGCCACCACCGCCTGCATGGAGACCCTCCAGGTGGGATACCTGCACGCCGTCGTCGCCGCGGCGGGCTGCTCGCTGTCCCAGCCCTTTCCCGACAACGGCATCGACTGGCACGTCAGTCACGGAGCCCCCGAGCACGTGGTCGACGACGAGGTGACCATCAAGGTCCAGCTCAAGGCGACCTACCAGATACCGCCCAGACCGGTCGGGCCCACCTTCGGCTTCACCCTCGACAACGAGCACCTGGTGAAGCTGGCCCGCACGCCGGTCGCCGTGCACAAGATCCTCGTCGTGATGCTCGTCCCGCGGGAACGCGACCAATGGCTGAGCGCCGGACACGACCGGCTCGACCTGCGGCACTGCTGCTACTGGACCAATCTCGCCGGACACCCCGTGACCGGCCGGCGCCGGACCACCGTGCGGATCCCCACCACGCGGATCTTCGACGACCGGGCGCTCTGCGAGATCATGACCCGGGTCGGGTCGGGAGGGACACCTTGATGAACTGGCAGTCACCGCACCTGGAGCCGCTCTCCCCACAGGAGTTCGCCGCGGGCGCCCCCGATCCCGCGCAGGTCGATCCGCTCGTGCTCGGCGCGCTGCTCCACCGGCACGGCTGGCTGCGCCGCGGCGGCGCCGCCGGGCGGTACGGGCGCTGGACGCCGCCCGCCCCGTACGCCACGGGCAGCGGCGGCACGAGCCTCCTCGTCCCCGAGAGCCGGGGCTTCCCCGACTGCGCCGACCTGCTCGAAGAGGCGCTCACGGCGCTCTCGCGCAGCGCGCTGCCGTCGGCGCGCGAGGTGCTGTACGGGCTCAGCGTGCCGAGCGACGAGATCCGCTGGGACCGTGAGATCCCGCGCGGGGCATACGGACTCCAGGGCGAGGCCGACTGGACGGTCCAGGAACAGCTCCGCTCGGCCGCCCGCCAACTGCTCCTCGCCGGGGCGCTCGCCGACCGGGCGCGAGCCGGATACTACGGAGCCCGGCACCGGGGCCAGGCGGAGCGGGCGCTCGACGGGGTCCTGGTCGGCCCGGCTCCGGGCGGCCGGCGGCTGACCGCGTACGTCCCCGTCGACGGGGGCCGCGGCATCGTGACCCGGCTGCACCACGCGCTGCACGCCGCCCGCGAGGCCGTGGACTACCGGCGGGCCACCGGCGGCATGGAGGCCTTCGACGCGGCCGTCGAGGCCGGGGTCAGCCGGGAACTCGCCGAGGCGCTCATCTCGCTGGTCCGCGGCTCGGAGGGGGCCCGGGTGGCCCTCGCGTGGGCCCCGGCGGCGGGCGTCCCGGCGGGGTGCGCGGCACGGCCGGAGCCGGTGGAATTCTCGCCCGGCGACCTCCCCGTGCTCCGCGAGGCGGCCGCGCGCTACACGCGGGACGAGCCGGCGGTCCCGGTCCGGGTGGCGGGCGCGGTGGTCAGGATGCGGCGCTCGGCCCCGGGCGGTGGGGGCACGGTCCGGCTGCGGGTCCTCGCCGGGGCGGAGATCCCGTACGTCAGGGTGGTGCTCGACGAGGAGTCGTACCGGGTGGCGGGCCACGCGCACCTGGTCGGACTGCCGATCCGGGTCAGCGGCTGCTTGCAGCGGCGGGGCGGGTTCCGCCGCCTGACGGAGGCGGCGGACGTCCGTCCGGTCCCGCTGGACGAGGTCGAGCGGGACCGGCTGATGAAGTCCCTGGACGACCCGTTCGACGCCTCGGACGTGCTGCCTTCCGACGATTGACGCGGAAATGGGCGGCGGGCGGGGTTTCCCCCTGCCCGCCGCCCGCCCCCCGCTGCTGTCAGGATCTCGAGGGCTTCGATCGCACGGTTCTGGCCCGTGGTACCGACGTAGAGGGTGTTGCCCGGCGAGGCGCAGACCGGCTTCTGCCAGCCGAGGCGCCAGGCTGGTCAGTTTTTAATGAAACCCATCGTGCGTCGCTTCGCCCGATGTTCATGCGGTATGTCAAAGATTGTCAGCCATTTTCCGGTCGCACAGCCCCGTGATTGGCGCATTCCAGGCGGTCAGGTTTTCACTAAATGGACATCTCGTGGGCTGGGTCAGCGAAATCGCGGGAGAGCCGGGGGCGGGAGCGAGGCCACCGCCCCCCGGGGAATCGCAGGTCCCGGCGGGGGTACCGGTAACCGTTTCGCGGCGGAGGGGGTCCGCTCGGTACGATTCAGGCGCGCAGTGTTCGCTCGCGCACCCCCTGAGTCAGGAGAGACCGGTGTCAGACGTCCGTGTGTTCATCCAACGCGATTCCGAGCGGGACGAGCGCGTGGTGGCCACGGGCACTACGGCGGCAGAGCTCTTCGCCGGCGAGCGCACCATCGTCGCCGCGCGCATCGCAGGTGAGCTGAAGGACCTCGCGTACGAGGTGCGGGACGGCGAGACCGTCGAGCCCGTGGAGATCTCCTCCCCGGACGGCCTGGACATCCTGCGCCACTCCACCGCGCACGTCATGGCGCAGGCCGTGCAGGAGCTGTTCCCCGAGGCCAAGCTGGGCATCGGCCCGCCGGTCCGGGACGGCTTCTACTACGACTTCGACGTCGCGAGGCCCTTCACCCCCGATGACCTCAAGGCCATCGAGAAGAAGATGCAGGAGATCCAGAAGCGCGGTCAGCGCTTCGCCCGCCGCGTCGTCACCGACGAGGCGGCCCGCGAGGAGCTCAAGGACGAGCCGTACAAGCTGGAGCTCATCGGCATCAAGGGTTCGGCGTCGACCGACGACGGTGCGAACGTCGAGGTGGGCGGCGGCGAGCTGACCATCTACGACAACTTCGACGCGAAGACCGGCGACCTGTGCTGGAAGGACCTCTGCCGGGGCCCCCACCTGCCGACCACCCGCAACATCCCCGCGTTCAAGCTCATGCGCAACGCCGCCGCCTACTGGCGCGGCAGCGAGAAGAACCCGATGCTCCAGCGCATCTACGGCACCGCGTGGCCGTCGAAGGAGGAGCTCAAGGCCCACCTCGACTTCCTCGTGGAGGCCGAGAAGCGCGACCACCGCAAGCTCGGCACCGAGCTCGACCTGTTCTCCGTACAGGACGAGATCGGCTCCGGCCTGGCCGTCTTCCACCCGCGTGGCGGCGTCATCCGCCGCACCATGGAGGACTACTCGCGCAAGCGGCACGAGGAAGAGGGCTACGAGTTCGTCTACACCCCGCACGCCACCAAGGGCACCCTCTTCGAGAAGAGCGGCCACCTGGACTGGTACGCGGAGGGCATGTACCCCCCCATGCAGCTCGACGGTGGTACCGACTACTACCTCAAGCCCATGAACTGCCCGATGCACAACCTGATCTTCGACGCGCGCGGCCGCTCCTACCGCGAACTGCCGCTGCGCCTCTTCGAGTTCGGCACCGTGTACCGGTACGAGAAGTCGGGCGTCGTGCACGGCCTGACCCGCTCGCGCGGTTTCACCCAGGACGACGCGCACATCTACTGCACCAAGGAGCAGATGGCGGAGGAGCTCGACCGCACCCTGACCTTCGTGCTGAACCTGCTCCGCGACTACGGCCTGACCGACTTCTACCTGGAGCTGTCGACCAAGGACCCGGAGAAGTTCGTCGGCTCGGACGAGATCTGGGAGGAGGCCACCGCCACCCTCCAGCAGGTCGCCGAGAAGCAGGGCCTGCCCCTGGTCCCGGACCCGGGCGGCGCCGCGTTCTACGGCCCGAAGATCTCGGTCCAGTGCCGTGACGCGATCGGCCGCACCTGGCAGATGTCGACCGTGCAGCTCGACTTCAACCTGCCGGAGCGCTTCAACCTGGAGTACACCGGCCCGGACGGCACCAAGCAGCGGCCGGTCATGATCCACCGTGCGCTGTTCGGTTCCATCGAGCGGTTCTTCGCCGTCCTGCTGGAGCACTACGCGGGCGTCATGCCGCCGTGGCTCGCCCCGGTCCAGGCCGTCGGCATCCCGATCGGCGACTCGCACATCGAGTACCTGCAGGAGTTCGCCGCCGAGGCGAAGAAGAAGGGCCTGCGCGTCGAGGTGGACGCCTCCTCCGACCGCATGCAGAAGAAGATCCGCAACCAGCAGAAGCTGAAGGTCCCCTTCATGATCATCGTCGGTGACGAGGACATGGCCGCGGGCACCGTCTCCTTCCGCTACCGCGACGGTTCGCAGGAGAACGGCGTCCCGCGCGACCAGGCGCTGGCGAAGCTCGTCGACGTCGTGGAGCGCCGCGTCCAGGTGTGACCACGGCGGCGGTCGTGACCGCCGTGACCGCCGTAACCGCCGCGCGACGGCCCGGAGCCCCCGGGGACCTCAGGTCCCCGGGGGCTCCGCCTGGTCCTGGAGCCGGAACACCAGGAGCATCCAGGAGGAGAACGAGCCCGTCACCGCGCCCAGCAGCGCCAGGCCCGCCACCGGTGTTCGCCCCGGCGACACGCCGCTCGGGGACAAGGTCATATGCTGCATCCCATGACGATTGAGCCGGAGCAGCAGATCGGTGTGGGCACGCAGGACGCGTTCCAGCGTCTGTGGACGCCCCACCGGATGGCCTACATCCAGGGGGAGAACAAGCCGACCGGGCCGGAGGCCGGGGACGGCTGTCCCTTCTGCGGGATTCCGGACATGTCGGACCAGGACGGACTGGTCGTGGCCCGGGGCAAGCACGTCTACGCCGTGCTGAACCTCTACCCGTACAACGGCGGCCACCTGATGGTCGTGCCGTACCGGCACGTCGCCGACTACACGGACCTGGATGCCGCCGAGACCCTCGAACTCGCCGATCTCACGAAGCGGGCGATGGTCGCGCTGCGCAAGGCGTCCGGTGCGCACGGGTTCAACATCGGCATGAACCAGGGTCAGGCCGCCGGCGCCGGCATCGCCGCGCACCTGCACCAGCACATCGTGCCCCGCTGGGGCGGGGACACGAACTTCATGCCGGTCGTGGGCCACACCAAGGTGCTGCCGCAGCTGCTCGCCGACACCCGCCAGATGCTCGCCGATTCCTGGCCCACCGGCTGAGGACCACCGGCCACCGGCGGGGGTCCACCGTCCACCGGCTGAGGTCCACCGGCCGCGGCCTGCCGGCCGGTGGACCGGGGCTCACGCGTCGTAGACGTCCGCCTTGCGCGGCGCGGCGTCCTGGACCAGACCGCTGACGATCATCGAGCGGTTCGTGAAGCGTTCGGTGTCGACCCCGTTCTCCTCCAGGACCCGCATCGCGGCGGTGTGCACCGCGCGCAGGACCGGGGTCGCGGCGCGCATCGCGTCGTCCGCCATGAAGCGGTGGCGCCACGGCTGGCCGGCCCAGACGTGGCGGACGCCGAAGGGCTCCGGGAGGACGAGCTTGCCGCCCAGGAAGTCCAGGAGCGGCGGGTACCAGGTGAAGGGGGCGCGCACGGTGAGGCGTACGACCTCGTTCGTGTCGACCACGGGGCGCTTGAGCTCCACGGTTTCCCAGAAGCGCACCGATTTGGCGACCTCGTCCACCGGCGCCGCCGATTTGGTGGTGAACAGGCCGTGCACCGGGCCGAGCGCGTGTCCGGTGACCTCCACGCGCAGGGTCTTGTAGAGCACGGTGACCGTGACCAGCATGGTGATCACGAGCTGGCCGTCCCAGAGCGGGTACTGGATCCCGAGGTAGTGCCGGTTGCCGGCGCTGAACTGCTGCTCGTTGCAGATCCGGGTGATCTCGTGCGGCTTGACCAGGAAGGTGTCCACGTCCGCTCCGCTGGGGCGGGTCACTTCCTTGGCGCCCTCGCCGACCGGGGAGACGATCCAGTGCTGGATCGAGGCGGGCGGGAGGCCTCCGGTGTGCAGGGGGCCGCGCTCCAGCTTGCGCAACTGGGTGTCGATCGCGCGTATGACGTCCCAGCTGCGGAACGGGTGGATCTCGGAGCCCTCGTTCTTGGGGGTGAGCTCCTCGGCCATCTGCCAGCTGCCCCAGCGGGTGCCCATGCCGAGTATGCCCTTGGGGCCGGCGTAGAAGACGGCGTTGCTGCGGTCCTCGGCGGTGAGCTTGGCCAGGGAGTGGCGCAGGTCCTCGCGGGCCTTCTCGTCGGGGTTGCCGGGGACGGCCTCCGGGATCTTGGCGGCGACCCCGCCGCCGCCCGCGAGGAGCCCGTCCCAGCGGGAGCGCAGGTCTTCGGCGGTGGCCTCGCAGAGCCGGCGGGCGAGGAACCAGCCGACGACGGGGGCGATGACCATGGCGCGGACGTAGATCCCGAGGACGCCCGTCACCGGGAGCCGGAACATGAGGACGGCGACCACCAGGCCCACGCCGACGAGGAGCGCCGTGCCCATCCAGGAAGCCCGCTTGGCCTCCGAGGAGGCCAGGGCCTTGCGGGCCCAGAACAGGCCGAGCCACAGCAGCAGGCCGGGGAGGAACACGACCCCGCAGACGAGCATGATCAGGCGGAGCTTGCGGTCGCGCTCCTTGCGGATGCGGGAGGCGGCCAGGCAGTGCTCGACGACGGTCTGCGGGTCGGCGCCGAAGGACTGGATGAGGGGCTTGCGGGTGGGCGGGATGGTGCGGGCCTCGACGGCGCGGCAGAAGGCCTCGCCGAGATTGGGGGCGAGGAGGGAAACCTTGGCCGGTTTGACGACGGACTCGTGGTACTCGTTGTTGGCCTTGAGTATCTCTTCCAGCTTGGTGTCGCGCCCGCCGTCCCGGTAGGCGGCGGAGGCGAGGGCGTTGGTCGCGGCGGTCTGGCCGCCGCCGCCCTGGAGTGGGATCTGTGCCCCGGGCCTGAAGTCGAATCCGTCGTCCGCCACCGCTGCCCCCATCGCTGTGCGTCGTACTCGTGTGCGGGCCTGCCCGCGATGCCGCCCGCGCCGGGTGGTGTGCCCGGTGCGGCGTTCCCCGCCCTGTCTGCTCGGTCCACCTGCTTGGTCTACCCGTTTCGGTCTACCCGTTCGGCCTGCTCGCCTCACGCGCGGACGAGCCTATCGGCCGATTCCTCCCCGTGGTCATGGGACAGGTAAATGCCGCCCACCGCAAGCGGGTTGGGTGGGCGGCCAGGGTGACGCTATGTCAGTCTGCTTCCTTTCTCGGTCTGTTCGCGCAGCTTGTCCGCTATCTGCGGTGGCATCGGCTCGTGGCGCGCGTACGTACGGCTGAACAGCCCCGTGCCGTGCGACACGGAGCGCAGCTCGACGGCGTACCGGCCGATCTCGATCTCGGGGATCTCCGCGAGGACCCGGGTGCGGCCGGTGCCCGCCGCGTCGGTGCCGACGACGCGGCCCCGGCGGCCGGCGAGGTCGCTCATGACGGAGCCGACGTACTCGTCGGGAACGAGCACGGCGAGCTCGGCGACCGGTTCCAGGAGCCGGACCGAGGTCCCGGAGGCGGCTTCGCGCAGGGCGAGGGCGCCCGCGGTCTGGAAGGCGGCGTCGGAGGAGTCCACCGAGTGGGCCTTGCCGTCGAGCAGCGTGATGCGCACGTCGACCAGCGGGTACCCGGCCGCGAGCCCCCGGGCGGCCTGCGCGCGGACGCCCTTCTCCACGGACGGGATGAACTGGCGCGGCACGGCTCCGCCGACGACCTTGTCGACGAACTCGATGCCGCTTCCCGGCGGCAGCGGCTCGACCTCGATCTCGCAGATGGCGAACTGGCCGTGTCCGCCGGACTGTTTGACGTGCCGCCCGCGGCCGCCGGCCTTGGCTCCGAAGGTCTCGCGGAGGCTGACCTTGTGCGGGACCGGGTCGACCTGGACCCCGTACCGGGTGCGCAGCCGTTCGAGGGCGAGGTCCTGATGGGCTTCGCCGAGGCACCACAGGACGAGCTGGCGCGTGTGCGGGTTCTGTTCGAGGCGCATGGTCGGGTCCTCGGCGACCAGCCGGGCCAGGCCCTGGGAGAGCTTGTCCTCGTCGGCCTTGCTGTGGGCCTCGATGGCGAGGGGGAGCAGCGGGTCGGGCATGGACCAGGCCTCCATCAGGAGGGGGCTGTCCTTGGCGGAGAGGGTGTCGCCGGTCTCGGCGCGGGTGAGTTTGGCCACGCAGGCCAGATCGCCCGCGATGCACTGCGCGAGGGTGCGCTGCTGTTTGCCGAAGGGGGAGGTCAGGGCGCCGATGCGCTCGTCGACGTCGTGGTCCTCGTGCCCCCGGTCCGTGAGCCCGTGCCCGCTCACGTGGACCGTTTCCTCGGGGCGCAGGGTGCCGGAGAAGACGCGGACGAGCGAGACGCGGCCGACGTAGGGGTCGGAGGAGGTCTTCACCACCTCGGCGACGAGCGGCCCGTCGGGATCGCAGGTGACCGCGGGGCGGGCCGCGCCGTCGGGGGTGGTGACGCTGACCGGCGCGCGCTCCAGCGGGGTCGGGAAGCCGCCGGTGATCAGTTCGAGGAGCTCTACGGTGCCCAGGCCCTTGCGGGCGCCGTCGGCGGCGGGGGCGGCCATCAGGACGGGGTGGAAGGTGCCGCGGGCCACGGCGCGCTCCAGGTCGTCCACCAGGGTCTTGAGGTCGATGTCCTCACCGCCGAGGTAGCGGTCCATGAGGGTCTCGTCCTCGCTCTCGGCGATGATCCCCTCGATCAGCCGGGCGCGGGCGTCGGTGATCAGGGCGAGCTCGCCGGGGTCCGGGTCGCGTTCGACGCGGTCGCCGGAGGTGTAGTCGTAGACGCGCTGGGAGAGGAGCCCGAGCAGGCCGGCCACCGGGGCGTGGCCGTCGGGGCCCGCGGGGCCGTGCAGGGGCAGGTAGAGCGGGCGCACGGCATCGGGGTCGTCCGCGCCGAAGGCGTCGCCGCACACCGTGGTCATCTGCGTGTAGTCGGCGCGGGCGGCTTCCAGGTGGGTGACGACGATGGCGCGCGGCATGCCGACGGCGGCGCATTCGTCCCAGACCATCCGGGTGGCGCCGGAGAGCCCGTCGCCGTCCTCGGCGGCCGAGACCACGAAGAGGGCCGCGTCGGCGGCGCGCAGTCCGGCCCGGAGCTCTCCGACGAAGTCGGCGTAGCCGGGGGTGTCCAAGATGTTGATCTTGATTCCGGTCCACTCGACGGGGACCAGGGAGAGCTGGATGGAGCGCTGGCGGCGGTGCTCGATCTCGTCGTAGTCGGAGACGGTGGCGCCGTCCTCGACGCGCCCGGCCCGGTTCACCGCGCCGGCGGTCAGGGCCAGGGCTTCGACCAGGGTGGTCTTGCCGGATCCGCTGTGGCCGACCAGCACGACGTTCCGTATGGAGGCCGGGCGGTCGGCCGTCGGTGCTCTGCCGGCGGCTCCGGATTGGTGTGATGCGGCTCCCACGATGCTCGTGCCTCCCGTTTTGGAGGGGATGGAGGGCAAAAGGCCTCCTTCGAGCTTTGCACTGCCGTCACACCGCGTCCATACGTCGTACCGGAAGGGCCGGGGAGGGACCGGTGGCGGGCCCTCGGAAGGGCCTTCGAAGAGGCCCCGGAACGGCGTCCGGGACGCGGCGAACGGCCCGAGAACAAGCCAGGTCGTGTGAACCGGTGGGTGCGCGGCGCCGAGGGCCCGGGGCCCTGGCTACGATGGGCCAGCCGGTGGCCGTGGTGGCCGTGCGGCCCAGCGACCCTCCGGGAAGGCCATGCTGAACAAGTACGCGCGTGCATTCTTCACGCGTGTTCTCACGCCATTCGCCGCTTTTCTGCTCCGAATGGGAGTGAGTCCCGACGCGGTCACCCTCATCGGCACGGCCGGAGTGGTGGCCGGAGCCCTGGTCTTCTTCCCCATGGGCGAGTTCTTCTGGGGCACGATCACGATCACGCTCTTCGTCTTCTCCGACCTGGTGGACGGGAACATGGCCCGCCAGGCCGGCATCTCCAGCCGGTGGGGAGCGTTCCTCGACTCCACCCTCGACCGGGTGGCTGACGCGGCGATCTTCGGCGGACTCGCGCTCTGGTACGCGGGTTCCGGGAACGACAACGCGCTCTGCGCGGTCGCCATCTTCTGCCTGGCCAGCGGCCAGGTGGTCTCGTACACCAAGGCCCGCGGCGAGTCGATCGGACTGCCGGTGGCCGTCAACGGGCTCATCGAGCGCGCCGAGCGCCTGGTGATCACGCTGGTCGCGGCCGGTCTGTCCGGCCTGGAGACCTTCGGCGTCCCCTCGTGGATCGGCCTGCTGCTGCCGATCGCGCTGTGGGTGGTCGCGGCGGGCTCGCTCGTGACCCTGATCCAGCGCGTGGTGACCGTACGGCGCGAATCGGCCGAGGCCGACGCCGCCGCTGCCGCGGGTGCTCCCTCCGAAGGCGGTACGCCCTGATGGGCAAGGCACAGGACAAGCTGGTCGACGGGCTCTACGGGCTCGGCTGGGCCGGGGTCAAGAAGCTGCCCGAGCCGGCCGCGGCGGCCCTCGGCCGGCGGATCGCGGACTTCGTCTGGAAACGGCGCGGCAAGAGCGTGCTGCGCCTGGAGTCGAACCTGGCCCGCGTCGTGCCGGACGCGGCGCCCGAACGGCTGCGCGAACTGTCGCACGCGGGCATGCGCTCGTACATGCGGTACTGGATGGAGTCCTTCCGCCTGCCGACCATGGCCAAGGAACGCTTCAGCGCCGACGTGGAGATGAAGGACGACCACATCCTGCGCGAGGCCCTGGCCTCCGGGCGCGGTGTCGTGGTCGCCCTCCCGCACCTGGCCAACTGGGACCTCGCCGGCGCCTGGGCCGTCACCCACATCGGAGTCCCCTTCACCACCGTCGCCGAGCGGCTCAAGCCGGAGACCCTCTACGACCGCTTCGTCGCCTACCGCGAGAGCCTGGGCATGGAGGTGCTCCCGCACAGCGGCGGCGCCGCCTTCGGCACGCTCGCGCGGCGGCTGCGCTCCGGCGGCCTGGTCTGCCTGGTCGCGGACCGGGACCTGTCGGCCTCCGGGGTGGAAGTGGACTTCTTCGGCTCGGCCGCACGGATGCCGGCCGGACCCGCCCTGCTGGCCCAGCAGACGGGCGCGGTCCTGCTTCCGGCCACCCTGTACTACGGGGACGCGCCGAAGCTGTACGGGCGGATCCACCCCCCGGTGGAGGTGCCCGGGCAGGGCACCCGGCAGGAGAAGACGGCCGTCATGACGCAGGCGCTCGCCGACGCCTTCGCCGAAGGCATCGCCGCGCACCCGCAGGACTGGCACATGCTCCAGCGGCTGTGGCTGGAGGACCTGCAACAGACCACGGACACCGCAGGCCGGCCCGAGGAGCACTCCGCGTGAAGATCGGCATCGTCTGCCCGTACTCCTGGGACGTGCCCGGCGGGGTCCAGTTCCACATCCGGGACCTGGCCGAACACCTGATCGGCCTCGGCCACGAGGTGTCGGTCCTGACCCCGTCGGACGACGAGACCGGGCTGCCCCCCTACGTGGTCTCGGCGGGGCGGGCGGTGCCGGTGCCGTACAACGGCTCGGTGGCCCGGCTCAACTTCGGCTTCCTGTCGGCGGCCCGCGTACGGCGCTGGCTGCACGACGGGGTCTTCGACGTGGTCCACATCCACGAGCCGACCGCCCCCTCGCTCGGGCTGCTGACCTGCTGGGCGGCACAGGGCCCGATCGTGGCCACCTTCCACACCTCCAACCCGCGCTCCCGGGCGATGCTCGCCGCGTACCCGATCCTGCAGCCGGCACTGGAGAAGATCAGCGCCCGCATCGCGGTGAGCGAGTACGCGCGGCGCACGCTGGTCGAACACCTCGGCGGGGACGCGGTGGTCATCCCGAACGGCGTCGACGTGGACTTCTTCGCCAAGGCCGACCCGAACCCGGCCTGGTCGGGCCAGACCCTCGGCTTCATCGGCCGGATCGACGAACCGCGCAAGGGCCTGCCGGTCCTCATGGCGGCCTTCCCCCGCATCGTGGAGCAGTGCCCGGACGTACGCCTCCTGGTGGCGGGCCGCGGCGACGAGGAGGAGGCGGTCGCCTCCCTGCCGCCCGAACTCCGCTCCCGGGTCGAGTTCCTCGGCATGGTCTCGGACGAGGACAAGGCACGGCTGCTGCGCAGCGTCGACGTGTACGTGGCCCCGAACACGGGCGGCGAGAGCTTCGGCATCATCCTGGTCGAGGCCCTCTCGGCCGGCGCGGCGGTCCTCGCGGCGGACCTGGACGCCTTCGCGCAGGTCCTGGACCAGGGCGCGGCGGGGGAGCTGTTCTCGAACGAGGACCCCGACTCCCTGGCGGCGTCGGCGATCGCCCTCCTGCGCGACCCCGCCCGCCGCGCGGAACTCAGCACCCGCGGCTCCGCCCACGTACGCCGCTTCGACTGGTCGACGGTGGCGGCGGACATCCTGGCCGTCTACGAAACGGTGACCGACGGCGCGGCGGCGGTCGCCGAGGACGAGCGGATCCCCCTCCGAACCCGCCTGGGCCTCTCCCGCGACACGTAGCCGCCCCGGGCCGGCCCCGCCCGGCCCCTGCCCGGGGTCCGGCCCGCCCGGGCTCCGGCCTCGTTCTGCCCCGCCCGGTCTCCGGCCCTGCCCGGGTGCGGCCGCGCCGGCCCGTCCAGGCGGGACCCCGGCTGCGGGTGTGCCGCTGCGCGGCGCGGAGTCCCCTCCCCTCCCCTCCCC